>JAFAVZ010000064.1 GCA_019242175.1 Acidobacteriota bacterium | reverse complement strand
CTCAACCTGCGTGGTCCTTCGCTGGCCATCGACACGGCGTGCTCCTCGTCGCTCGTCGCGTTGGCCCAGGCTTGCGACAACCTCGTCGCCGGGCATAGCGACATGGCGCTCGCCGGCGGTGTGTACCTGACCGCCGGGCCGGAGATGCACATCCGTTCCTCGCAGGCGGGCATGCTCTCGCCGAACGGCCGCTGCTTCACGTTCGACCAACGCGCCGACGGCCTCGTGATGGGCGAGGGCGTGGGCGTCGTGCTGCTGAAGCGCCTCGCCGATGCGGAGCGCGACGGCGACATCATCCACGCGGTTCTCGAAGGCTGGGGCGTCAATCAGGACGGCAAGACGAACGGCATCACCGCGCCGAACGCGGAGTCGCAGGCGAGCCTCGAGCAGTCCGTCTACGACAAGTACCGCATCGATCCGGCGAACATCCAGCTGATCGAAGCGCACGGCACGGGCACTAAGCTCGGCGATCCGATCGAGATCGAAGGCCTCAAGACCGCGTTCAAGAAGTACACGCGCAAGAGCGACTACTGCGCGCTCGGCTCGGTGAAGAGCAACATCGGCCATTGCGCGCAGGCCGCGGGCATCGCCGGCGTGCTCAAGCTCGTGCTCGCGGTGAAGAACCGGCAGCTCCCGCCGACGATCCACTTCGAGCGCCTGAACGAGCACATCGAGCTGGCCGGCAGCCCGTTCTACGTGAACACGCGGCTGCAGGAATGGCAGAGCGACGTGCGCCGCGCGGCGATCAGCAGCTTCGGCTTCAGCGGCACGAACGCGCACATGGTGATCGGCGAGTACGTGCCGTGCGTCACGGCGCGTCGTGTGACTGCGAACCGCGACGCCATCATCCCGCTGTCCGCGCGCACGCCCGAGCAGCTGCGCGCGAAAGCCGCCGATCTCCTCGCATTCCTCCGCGCCGACGCCTCCGTCGATCTGCACTCGGTCGCATACACACTGCAAACCGGCCGCGCCGCGATGGACGAGCGCCTCGGCTTCGTCGTCCGCTCCGTCGTAGAGCTCATCGACGCACTCGGCGCCTGGCTCGCCGGCGAGCGTCCTTCGTGCGAGATGCGGCAGGGGAGGGCGAAGCGCGGCAAGGTCGACGCGACACCTCAACTCCTCGCCTCGTGGGTCGAGGGCGGCACGATCGACTGGGAACGGCTCTACGTCGACGGCAAGCCGCAGCGCATCGCGCTGCCGTTGTATCCGTTTGCGCGCGAACGGTACTGGATCGAGACGCAGCAGCCCCACACGTGGACGCTGACCGGCGACGAGTTCTTCCTCGCCGAGCACCTCGTCCGCATCGACGGTAAGGCCCAGAAGGTCCTCCCCGGCGTAGCGTGCCTGGAGCTGGTGCGCTCCGCCGTCGCGAAGGCGTTCCCGTCGCGCGCGATCGAGTTGCGCGACACGGTTTGGCTGCAACCGATCGTCGTCGTCGCGCCTTTGCAAATCCGCGTCGTGCTCTCGTCACTCGATGAGGATCAAGTCGCGTACGAGATCCGCGGCAAAGACGTTCTCCACTGCCAGGGCCGCGCGCTGCTGAGCGACGCGGCGGCGCAGGATCAGATCGATCTCGAAACGATCCGCCGCCGAACGGCCCAAACGCAATTGCAGCCAGCCGACGTCTATGCCGCGTTCGTGCGCATGGGCATCCAGCACGGCCCGTCCTTCCAGGCGATCGCCGCCATCCAGCATGGCCAGGGCGAGTCGATGACGCGCCTGCGTCTGCCGGATTCCGTCGCGCACACGGCGAACGACTACGCGCTCCATCCGAGCCTGATGGACGCCGCGCTGCAGGGCTACATGGTCCTGATCGACGGCTGGCTCGATGCGACGCAGCCCCGCCTGCCGTTCGCGTTGGAATCGCTGCGCATCCTCGCTCCGTGCAGCCGCGACCTGGTGGTCTGGGTCCGCCCCGCCGCCGGCAGCGATCGCATGCTGAAGCTCGACTTCGACCTCTGCGACGAACGGGGCAACGTCTGCGTGCAGATGCGCGGCTTCTCGCCCCGTCTCGTCGGCAAAGAAGCGAAGGCCGGCATGCTCCTCGCCGCGCCGGTGTGGCAACCCGCCATCGCAGCTGCTCCCACCGCAATGGAGCGCCACATCGTGCTCTGCGGTCTTCCGAACGTCTCCGCGGAGCAGATCGAATCGCTCGTTCCGCGCAGCTTCTGCACGTCGACGCCCGCGAACGCGAGCTACTCCGACGTCGCGGTCGCCTGCTTCGAACGCATCCAGAACATCCTTCGCGGCAAACCGGAACACACGGTGGGCATGCAACTCGTGATCGCCGATCCGCTGTTCGCCGGCGTATCGGGAATGCTGAAGACCGCGGCGCTGGAGAACCCGTTGTTCGCCGGTCAGGTGCTGCTCGTTCCGCCGTCGACGACCTCGGAAGAGTTGGCAATGCATCTCCGCGCGGAGACGCCAAACAGCGACGCGCTGGTTCGCTATGAACGCGGCGTTCGCCACGTGCAGCGCTGGAGCGAGATCGCCGAGGGCAGCGCACCGTTGGCGTTCAAGGACGACGGCGTCTACCTCATCACCGGCGGCCGCGGCGGCGTCGGCTCGCTCTTCACCCGCGAGATCCTCGCGAAGACGCGCAACGCCCGCGTCATCCTCACCAGTCGCACTGGCGCCGAGGAGAACGGACGGGTGAGCTGTAGACAGGCCGACCTCGAAACCCTGCGCGACGTCGAACAGCTCATCGCCGCCATCGTCGAAGAGCACGGGCGCCTCGACGGCATCCTCCACTGCGCGGGCATGATCGCCGACGACTTCCTCGTGAAGAAGTCGAGCGAAGACTTCCGCCGCGTGCTCGCGCCGAAGGTGACCGGCTCGCTCCATCTCGACCTCGCCACCCGCCACCTCGACCTCGACTTCTTCGCCCTCTTCTCGTCGATCGCCTCGGCATTCGGGAACATCGGCCAGGCCGACTACGCCGCCGCCAACGGCTTCCTGGACCGCTTCGCCGCCCTGCGCAATCAGCAGCAACGCGGACGCACGTGCTCGATCCACTGGCCGTTCTGGGAAGAAGGCGGCATGCGCACCGACGCGGAAAGCCAGGAGCGCATGCAGCAGCTCACCGGCCTGCAACCGATGTCGACGGAGACCGCCATGCAGGCGTTCGCGCGCAGCCTGACGCTCGCGCACGACGAACTGCTGGTGATGACCGGCGACCTCGCGCAGATCCGCCGCTCGCTGTTCGCCGCACCGATTGAATCGCCCGCCACCATCGATGCCGACACGCTCGCGGAGAAGACGCAGGACTACCTCCGCCGCGAGCTCGCCGGCACGTTCAAGATCGCCGCGGAAAAGCTCGATCCGCACGAGCCGCTGGAGACGTACGGCGTCGACTCCATCCTCGCCATGCGCCTCACGACCCGCCTGGAGCAGACGTTCGGTGCACTCTCCAAGACGCTCTTCTTCGAGTACCAGACGATCGCCGAGCTGACGAAGTACTTCCTCCGCGCCCACGCCGCGCGGGTGACGGCGTTGTTCGCGCCAGCGAACGCGAAACCGCAACCGCAGACGGCCGCAGCCGTCGTGCAGGCCGCGCCGCCGCCCGCGATCGTGGCCCCGCAAGGAAAGGCGAGCCACGACGAGCCGATCGCCATCATCGGCCTGAGCGGCCGTTATCCCGGCGCGCTCGACGTCGAGGCTTACTGGAACAACCTCCGCGACGGCAAAGACTGCATCACCGACATCCCGAAGGAGCGCTGGGACTGGCAGCAGTACTTCAGTGAGGTCCGAGGGGAGAACGGCCGCCAATACGGCAAGTGGGGCGGCTTCATCGAAGGCGTCGACGAGTTCGACGCCCTCTTCTTCAACATCTCGCCGAAAGAAGCGCGCGCGACCGATCCGCAGGAGCGCCTGTTCCTGCAGCACGCCTGGGCGGCGATCGAAGACGCCGGCTACACCCGCGCCGGTCTGCACGCCCCGCACGAGGGCGATCTCCCCGGCCAGGTCGGCGTCTACGCCGGCGTCTGGTGCAGCGAATACCAACTCCTCGGCGCGCAGGCCAGTGAGCACGGCGAAGGGCAGGGCGTGGCGGTGAGCGTCGGCAGCATCGCCAACCGCGTTTCCTATGCGCTCGACCTCCACGGCCCGAGCATCACGCTCGACACGATGTGCTCCTCGTCGCTGACGGCGATCCATCTCGCCTGCCAGGACCTGCGGCTCGGCCGCACGCGCATGGCCATCGCCGGCGGTGTCAACGTGAGCATCCATCCGAACAAGTACCTGATGCTCAGCGCCGCGCAGGCGCTCGCCAGCGACGGCCGTTGCCGCAGCTTCGGCGAAGGGGGCGACGGATATGTGCCGGCGGAAGGCGTTGGCGTGATCGTCCTCAAGCGCCTCTCCGATGCGGAGCGCGACGGCGATCCCATCTACGGCACCATCCGCGCCAGCGCGCTCAATCACGGCGGCAAGACGAACGGCTACACCGTGCCGAGCCCGCAGGCGCAGGCCAGCGCCATCGGCCGCGCGTTGCGCGAGTCGGGCATCGACGCGCGGCACATCAGCTACGTGGAGTCGCACGGCACGGGCACGAAGCTCGGCGACCCGATCGAGATCGCCGCGCTCGACAAAGCGTTCCGCCAGTCGACGACCGACACGCAGTTCTGCGCGATCGGCTCGGTGAAGTCGAACATCGGCCATTGCGAGTCGGCCGCGGGCATCGCCGGCCTGACGAAGATCCTGTTGCAGATGCAGCATGGCCAGCTCGTGCCGTCGCTGCACACCGCCGAACTGAATGCGCACGTCGACTTCGACCGCACGCCGTTCGTCGTGAACCGCGCGCTGCGTCCCTGGGAGCGGCCGACGATCGCCGGCCGCGAGATGCCGCGCATCGCCGGCATCTCGTCGTTCGGCGCCGGCGGAGCGAACGCGCATCTCATCATCGAGGAGTACCAGGCGCCGGCGCGGCAAGTCGTCGTCATCGACAACGCCGCCATCGTGCTCTCCGCGCGGACCACGGAACAGCTGCAACAACGCGCCGCCGATCTGCTCCGCTTCGTGCGCGCACGGCGCAACGAGCTCGATCTCGCGTCGCTGGCGTACACACTCCAGACCGGCCGCGAGGCGATGGACGTCCGCTTCGGCTTCGTCGCCAACTCGCTCGAGCAGACGATCGCGAAACTGGAAGCGTTCGTAGCCGGCGACCTGGCGATGGAAGACGCGTGGCAGGGCGACGTCAAACGCAACAAAGAAGCGCTCGCCGTGTTCGGCGCCGACGCCGACCTCCAGCAGACCGTCGAGAAGTGGATCGCCAGCCGCAAGCTCCCCCGTCTCCTCGACCTCTGGGTCAAGGGCCTCGACGTCGAGTGGACGAAGCTCTACGACGCGATGCCGCAGCGCATCAGCCTGCCGGCGTATCCGTTCGCGAAAGACCGCCATTGGATCGACGTCGTCAAGCCCGCCGCCGCGCCCGCGAAGCCGGTCGCCGAGATGCTTCACCCACTGCTGCACAGCAACGTTTCGACGCTGCAGGAACAGCGCTATCGCACCGTGTTGACCGGCGACGAGCCGTTCGTGCCGGCGTGTTTGGAAATGGCGCGCGCGGCGATGGAGCACGCGTCGCCGTCGACCGATGCGTCGAGCGTCCTCGAACTGCGCGACGTCGCCTGGTCGCTGCCGCTCGTCGCCGGCCGGAAAGAGGTGAGCATCGTCCTCACGCCCGGCGCGGGCAACGAGATCGAGTTCGAGATCTTTAGCGAAGTCGATGGCCAGGAAACCGTGCATTGTCAGGGTCGGGCGATGCGGAGCGCGGCGTCCGCGCCGGCCCGCGTCGAGCTCGCGCAGCTTCGTGCACTGCCGACCACGATGTCCGACGTCGATGCGCTGCACGCCGCGTTGCTCGCTTGTAACGAGGCAGCTCCCGCGAGCCTGGAATCGCTGCGCGTCTTCTCCTCCTGCACGCGGGAGATGTTCGTCTCTACGCGCGGTCAGGACATCGATCTGTGCGATGCGCGCGGCAACGTGTGCGTGCAGATGCGCGGTATCTCCTGGCCGCAGCCGCAGCCGGCCGTCGAAGTAGCCGCGCCTGCGCGCCGCGAAATCACGCTCTCGGAAATCGTCCCCATCAGCATCGGTCCGCGCAAGCCGGCCGCGATTGCGCTCGCCGCGCCCTCCGTGCCGCTGCTGCAGAAATCCGCCGCGTCGGCGCGCATCTCGCTCAAAGACACCAGCCGTCCGGCGACGCCGTCCGTGAAGCTGCACGACGACGGCAACGGCACGTTCACCCTCGACATCGCGCCGCGCTCAGATGACGCGTCGGTGCAGGCAGCGCTCGAACGCGCGCAGCAGGAGCCGGGCCTCAAGGCGCTGCTCGTTCGCGGTTTGGAGCCCGTGAGTGACGCGCTGCTCCAGGCCATCGCCGCATTCCCGCTCCCCACGATCGCGATGCTGCAGAACGACACCGTCGGCACGGCCTTCGTCGCCGCGGCGCTCTGCGACTTCCTCGTCTGCAACGAAGACGCGTCCTACCGCTGCTTCGATCCGTCGATCGCCAACCGCTTCGGCGAGCTCCGCGCGCAGGATCTCCTCCTCGGCGCCATGACCGGCCGCCAGCTGCGCGAGCGGGGATGGACGTGCCCGATCGTCCCCGCCGCGGAAGTGGAGTCGCACGCCCGCACACTCGCGGCGTCGTTCGCACAAAAGTCGAACGAGTCGCTGCGCCTCCTGAAGCGACACCTCGCCACCTCGGGCGTCACGATGCAACGGCAGGACGGCGCGAACCGCGTCCTCTCGATCGCGTTCGGCGACCTGCGTGCGCTCGCGAACATCGAAGACCACCAGGCCATCGTCCTCACGAACCTGCCGGAAGCGATGAGCGACGAAGACGTCGCCAGCTTCCACCGCACCCTGAGCGGAGTGACGATCCCGGTGATCGCGGCGCTCGAAGGCGACGCCCGCGGCAACGCCTGGCTCGCGGCGCAGCTCTGCGACGCCTGCGTCTACGCGAGCGACGGCATCTACTCCGCGAAAGACATCGCCCCGATGGCGGCCGCGATCTTCACCCAAAAGCTCGGCAAGGCCGCCGGCGCGGAGATCGTGCTGACCGCCGCCGACTTCTCCGGCGCCGACCTGCAACGCCGCGCGGGAGCGCAAGTCGCCGATCGCGACGAAGTGCAGTCCACCGCCATGCGCCTCGCGGAATCTTGGTCGACGAAGCCGACGCGCATCCCCATGACCGAGAGCGTTGCCAACGTCCAGGATGACGAGCCGCTTGCCATCGACACACCGACCGTCGTCTTCCGTTCCCCGGTCGTCACCGCCACCGCCCACCCGGACGGCGTGGTCGTCATCGCCATGGAGGACCGCGACGCGAAGAACATGTTCTCCGACGCCTTCCTCGCCGGCGTCCAGCAGGCGTTCGCCCACATCGCCGAGACGCCAGCGTACAAAGTCGTCGTCCTCACCGGCTACGACCGGTACTTCGTCTCCGGCGGCACCAAAGAAGGCCTGCTCGCGATCCAGCAGGGGAAGACGAAGTTCACCGACTCCGACATCTACCACGTCGCACTCAGCTGCAAGCTGCCGGTCATCGCCGCGATGCAGGGCCACGCCATCGGCGCCGGCCTGGCCATGGGCATGTTCGCCGACGTCGTCCTCCTCGGCGAAGAGAGCCGCTACGTCAGCCCCTACATGGGCTACGGCTTCACGCCCGGCGCCGGCGCCACGTACATCCTCCCCGAGGTGATCGGAAAGGATCTGGCTCGCGAGGGACTGCTGACTGCGCAACACGCCACCGGCGCGGAATGGAGAGCGCGCGGTCTGCGCCTCAACATCCTCCCGCGCGCCGACGTGCTCGATACCGCGATGGCGATGGCCCGGCAGATGGCCCGCGCCTCGCGCCGCCGCCTCCTCGCTCTCAAACAGGCCTTGACCGCGCACATTCATGACGCGCTCGCTGCGACGTACCAGCGCGAGCTGGCCATGCACGAGCAGACGTTCGTCGGCCGCTCCGACACGCTCGCGCTCATCGAAGACACGTTCCACGAGCAGGTCGAGGTCGTGGCAGCGCCGGCGCCGGTCGTTGCCGCTGCGACGGAGGCGTTCGACAACGATGCGCTGCCGTCCGTCGCCGCGACGCTGCGCTCGCTGCTGGCGAACGAGCTCCTGTTGCGCGACTCCGACATCGACGACCAGACCCAATTCGTCGACCTCGGCCTCGAGTCCATCAGCGCCGTCACCTGGCTGAAGAAGATCAACGAGAAGTACCAGACGGCGATCGACGCCACGAAGATCTACAGCCATCCCACGCTGGCCCAGCTCGCGCCGTTCGTGATGACCGAGGCTCGGAAGAGCGGGGCTTTGACGACGGTGGCCGCGCCGGCGCCCCGGCCTCTCGCGACGCCGGTGCGCGTGATGGCTCCGCAGAAGACGCAAACGCTCGTTTCCCGCCGCAAGCGTGGCGCCTCGCGCTTCGTTGCGGCACCCGCGCAAGCGCAAGCGGCAGCGCCAGCGCGCCAGGCCATCGCCATCGTCGGCATGGCCGGCCAGTTCCCCCAGGCCCGCAACCTCGACGAGTTCTGGCAGAACCTCGCCGAAGGAAAGAACTGCATCAGCGAGATCCCGGCGGATCGTTGGGCGCTCCAGACGTACTTCCAAAAGGGTGGCGCCGCGCCGGGCAAGACGAACTGCCCGTACGTCGGCGCTCTGCCCGACCACGACCGCTTCGACCCGCTCTTCTTCAACATCTCCCCGACGGAAGCGGAGAACATGGACCCGCAGCAGCGCCTCTTCCTGCAGTCTTGCTGGCATGCCATCGAGCACGCCGGCTACGACGCGCGGGCGCTCTCCGGCACGCGCGCTGGCGTCTTCGCCGGCTGCGGCACGAGCGACTATCACGACTACTTCCGTACCCAGCAGCTGAGCGCGCACGCGTTCACCGGCGGGGCGACCTCCATCCTCGCCGCGCGCATCTCCTACTTCCTCAACCTGCAGGGTCCCTGCGTCGCGATCGACACCGCTTGCTCTTCGTCCCTCGTCGCGATCGCGCAGGCGTGCGACAGCCTGAACGCCGGCGGCAGCGACGTCGCGCTCGCGGGCGGCGTCTACGTGATGTCCGGCCCGTCGATGCACGTCATGACCGCGCAGGCCGGAATGCTCTCGCCGGAAGGGAAGTGCTTCACATTCGACCAACGCGCGGATGGCTTCGTGCCGGGCGAAGGCGTCGGCGTCGTGATGCTCAAGCGCCTCGCGGACGCCCAGCGCGACGGCGACGTCATCCACGGCGTCATCGAAGGCTGGGGCATCAACCAGGACGGCAAAACGAACGGCATCACCGCGCCGAACCCCGAGTCGCAGACGCGCCTGGAGCAGGAGGTCTACGACCGGCACGGCATCGACCCGGCCCACATCCAACTCGTCGAAGCGCACGGCACCGGCACGAAGCTCGGCGACCCGATCGAGGTGGAAGGCCTCAAGCAGGCGTTCAAGAAGTACACGCAGAAGACGGAGTACTGCGCGATCGGCTCGGTGAAGTCGAACATCGGCCACACGCTGATGGCCGCGGGCGTGGCCGGCGTGCTCAAGATCATCCTCGCGCTGCAGCACAAGAAGCTGCCGCCGACCATCAACTTCGAGCGTCTCAACGAGCACATCGATCTCG
>JAFAVZ010000649.1 GCA_019242175.1 Acidobacteriota bacterium | reverse complement strand
GCACTTCACCGTGGTGTTCCGCCGCCACAGCGGGCTCACCCCGCGGGTCTTCAGGCTGCATTCGCAATCGCGCGCGGAAGTCCTCCGGCTCGACGCTGCCGGCAACTGAGCAGGAACGGAAAAGCCCTCGCAAGGGCGCGGAAGATGGAACGGCGGAGCGACACCTAGGCTGGATCCTCGGAACCCGAGAGGCAAAGATGAACGAAATGCTGCGGCAGTCGTGGTGGATGTTCGCGATCCGGGGCGTCGCCGCGTTGGTCTTCGGCGTGCTGGCGGTGCTGTGGCCGGAGATCACGCTGCTGGTGCTGGTCGCGTTCTTCGCGGCCTATGCGTTCTTCGTCGCCGCCGCGTATATCGCCGCCGCGGTGAAGAACCGCAAGAGCGACAAGGGATGGTGGCTCGTGCTCCTGCTCGGCCTGGTCGCCCTCGGCGCCGGGGCGGTCGCCATCCTCCATCCGCTCGTCACCGCGATCGTCCTCGTTCTGCTCATGGGCGCCAACGCGTTCATCAGCGGCATCCTCGACATCGCGATGGCCATCCGCTTGCGGCGCGAGACGAGCAACAAGGGGCTGCTGGTGCTCACGGGCATCGTCTCGATCCTCTTCGGCGTGCTGGTGATGGTCTATCCCGGCGCCGGGGCGATCGCGCTGGTATGGCTCGTCAGCCTGCACGCGATCCTCACGGGCGTGCTGCTGCTGTCGATCTCGATCGCATTGCGTCGTACCGGCAAGCCCTCGGGCGGAGCGGCGCCGGGCAATCGCGACCGCCTCGTCGGCGCATGACCGTTCCGCCCGATCCATCCACTCCAGGAGAACGAACATGAATGCCAGGTACACCTCCGTCGCGGTTTGCGCCGCGCTGCTCGCCGCCGGTCCCTCTGCGGTCGCGCAACAACAGCAGCAGAAAGCCGCGGCCGCGTCGCCGACGGCCCCCGCCCCCGTGGCGGGCGTGATCCCGCTGGGCGTCACGCGCATCGAGGCAGCCGCGATCGCGCCGGGCTACCGCGCCACGAAGCTGCTCCACCAGGACGTCTACAACGACGCCGGGAAGAAGATCGGCAAGATCGAGGACCTCGTGGTCGCGCCGGACGGAACCCTCACCGCCGCGGTGATCGAGGTGGGTGGGTTCCTCGGCATCGGCAAGCACCGGGTGGCGATCCCGGTGAAGCAGTTCACCGCGCTCCACCCGAAAGTCACGCTGCCCGGCGCGACCAAGGAAGCGCTCAAGGATTTGCCCGAATTCGTCCCCGCCTGATCCCGGGAGCGTCGCCATGAACCTGAGCCGGTGGAACCCCTTCCGATTCGCGCGCCGCGGCAGCGGCTCCGGCGCCGCGTCGCGATCGCGGCAGGGCACGCCTTCGTCGCGGCAGCAACAGCAGCAGCAGTCGGACGCCGGCACGGGCGGCCCGATGGGCGGCATGCCGCAAGCCGGATCGCGCGGCGGCATGCTCGATCCCACGCGGTCGATGGCGTCGGTCCTCCTCGATCCGTTCGGCGCTTTCTCGCGCCTCGATTCGTGGTTCGGGGATTTCAGCGACGAGTCGTTCGATCCCCGGGTGGACGTCGCCGACCGGGGCGACGCCATCGAGGTGAGCGCGGAGCTGCCGGGCATGGATCGCAAGGACGTGCAGGTCACCGTCGAGGACGGCTACCTCCTCATCTCGGGCGAGAAGAAGCTCGAGCGCAGGGAGCAGGAGCAGGGCGTCTTCCACGTCGAGCGCGCGTTCGGGACCTTCCAGCGCGTGATCCCCTTGCCCGACGGCGTCGACGCGAGCCGTTGCGAGGCGAACTTCGAGAACGGCACGCTCACGATCCGGTTGCCGAAGACGGCGCAGCAGGGCGGCGGCAAGCGCGTCGAGATCGGATCGCGCGGCGCGTCGCAAGCGGCGAAGGCGACGACCGGCGCGGCGCAGCAGTCCTGAAACCGAAAGCCAAGGAGCCGACATGGCGAAGTGCGCGGTGTGCGGAAGGCAGGCGACCCACCGGGTCACGGTGAACGAGAACGGCAAGCTCGAGCGCGTCCCGCTCTGCGACGAGCACTACGCGGAGGTGATGGGCGCGGCGAGCTCGCCGATGGAGTCGCTCTTCCGCGGCGGCGGCGGAGACATCTTCGAGCGTTTCTTCGGCGAAGGCAGTCCCTTCGCGGGCTTCGACGAACCGGAGCAGCGGCCCGCGCGCGGGCGTCGCGAGGCCCCTTCGGGCGGCACGCGCTCGCGCCGTTCGCGCGAGGCGGTGGACCTGCAGTCGTTCCTGAGCGAGAACGGATCGGCCGTGCTGCAGCGGGCCGCGCAGCGCGCGGTGGAGTTCGGCAAGCG
>JAFAVZ010000615.1 GCA_019242175.1 Acidobacteriota bacterium | reverse complement strand
CCTAGTTTTAGTTCGCTACGGAGATTGAAAAGTGCCAGCGTGGATTGAAGATCGATTCGAAAAAAACATCATCACGACGACAGTCGATTCCATTTTTAACTGGGCGCGAAAGTCGGCGCTCTGGCCGATGACGTTCGGTCTGGCTTGCTGCGCCATCGAGATGATGGCGACGGGCGCTTCCCGCTTCGACATGGATCGCTTCGGGGCTGGAATCTTCCGTCCGAGTCCCCGTCAGTCCGATCTGATTATCATTGTTGGCACTGTCACGTTGAAGATGGCCCCGATCGTCCGCCGCGTGTATGACCAGATGCCGGATCCCAAGTGGGTCATTTCGATGGGCGCCTGCTCCAACGTCGGCGGCCCGTTCGATACGTACGCCGTTCTTCAGGGCGTCGATCACGTGATTCCGGTTGATGTCTACGTGCCGGGTTGCCCGCCGCGTCCGGAAGCGCTGATCTGGGGCTTGCTCGAGCTGCAGAAGAAGATCGAGAAGATGCACATCCTGCGGAAGGGCGGCGAGGCGTACGACTTCGCCCGCGCCGCCGTCCGCGACTCGCTCCGCCCGGGCCATGAAGGTCCGGCGTTGCGGGCCGAGCAGGCGCAGCTGAAGCCGGCGCCGATCTCGGGCGTGAAGCGCGCGCCGGCCGCTCCGAAGCCGGCCGCGGCGCCGAAGCCGGCGACGGCTGCGGCTCCGGCCGCGACGGTCGAGGTCCTGGAGGAAGTTCGGGAGGCCGCGGCTCCGGAAGTCATTCCGGACGACGCCACGGACGGCGCTTCTCCGGCGGCTCCGTTCCACGACGAGAACCTCACGCTGCCGGAGCGCATGGAGCTCGCCCAGGGCGGCGACCTCAAGACGAAGCTCTTCGCCGCGATGGCCCAGACCGACTGCGGCGCGTGCGGCTGGGACTGCGAAGGCTACGGCGAAGCGCTCGCTACCGGCGAAACGAACGACATCTCCCTCTGCGTCCCCGGCGAAGCCGAAACGCTCGACATGCTCAAGCTGCTGATGACCGAAGCCGGAAAGCCGTTCGAGGGCGCGTAAGACCATGTCCGATACGACACCGACCACTCCGCCCGCGGCTCCGGCCGCGCCCGCCGCAAGGACGGCGGAGGAGATCCTGCGCGATCCGCTCGTCGCCGGGCCGATCGAGCGCTATCGCGACGCCGTCACCGGCGCGCGCGACTTCGCCGGCGAGCTCACGCTCTTCATCGATCGCGACCGCATCGTCGACGTCTGCCGCTCGTTCAAGGACGACGGCTGGATCTATCTCGTCGATCTCACCGGCGTCGACTACTCGAAGTTCCCCGGCCACACCGGCCCGCGTTTCTCCGTCGCCTACACGCTCTACTCGCTGCGCCGCAACGCGCGCGTGCGGCTGCGCGTCTGGACGGACGACGCCACGCCAGTGCCTTCGGTCACCTCGGTGTGGAAGACCGCCAACTGGCACGAGCGCGAGACGTTCGACATGATGGGCATCCGCTTCTCCGATCATCCGAACCTCGAGCGCATCCTGATGTGGGAAGGCTTCAACGGCTATCCGTTGCGCAAAGACTTCCCGGTCCGGGGCATCGATACAGGCGCGCGCATCTATCCCGAAGTCTTCCCCGCCGGCGGCGGGCCGAAGGCGGGATCGACCGGCAAGGACGCGAAAGACGTCAACCTCTACAAGGGCGAGTGGCCGACCTACGGCGTCTCGCCTGTCGCGGCGATCGGCGGCGCGAAGAAAGCCGCACCGGCGCCTGCTCCGGCACTGACGGCAGCGCCGGCCGCGGCGGCGACGGCCGCCGCCCCTGCCGATGAGGACGAGGACGAATAGCATGTTCGACGTCCACGAAATGGAAGTGAACTTCGGGCCGCAGCATCCGTCCACGCACGGAGTGCTGCGCGTCCTGCTGAAGATCGACGGCGAGCGCATCGTCGAAGCGAAGCCGGTCATCGGCTATCTCCACCGCGGCACGGAGAAGCTGTTCGAGCACATGGCGTATCCGCAGTGCATCCCGCACACGGACCGCATGGACTACGTCGCCGCCGCCACCAACAACCTCGGCTTCGTCGAAGCGGTCGAGAAGCTGATGGGGATCACGGGCCAGATCCCGAGACGCGCGCAGCTGATGCGCGTGATGCTGAGCGAGCTGCAGCGCATCTCGTCGCATCTCCTCTGGCTCGCCACGCACGCGATCGACATCGGCGCGATGACGCCGTTCTTCTACTGTTTCCGCGAACGCGAGGAAGTCCTCGACCTCTTCGAGAAGTACTGCGGCGCGCGCCTCACGCTGAACTGCATGCGCATCGGCGGCATGCCGGACGATCTGCCGCCGGGCTGGCTCGACGAGCTCGAGGCCTTCATCGGCAAGTTCGAGGCGGCCGTTGACGAATACGAGTCGCTGCTGACGAACAATCGCATCTGGAAGCGTCGCACGGTCGGCATCGGCGTGATCTCGCCGGAAGAAGCATGGGACTGGGGCATCACCGGCCCGCCCCTGCGCGGGTCGGGCGTCGAGTGGGACCTCCGCCGCGCGCAGCCGTACGAGTGTTACCCGGAGCTCGACTTCGAGATCCCCATCGGCCGCAACGGCGATACGTACGATCGCTACCTCGTGCGCATGATCGAGATGCGCCAGTCGCGCCGCATCCTGGAGCAGTGCATTCCGCTGATCAAAGCGACGCCCGCGGGCGAGATCAAGGCGCGCATCTCGCGCGTGATTCGTCCGCCCGAAGGCGAGGTCTATCACTCGGTCGAGTCGCCGAAAGGGGAGCTCGGCTATCACATCGTGAGCGACGGCAAGACGCAGAACGCCTATCGCTGCCGCGTCCGTCCCCCTTCGTTCGTGAACCTCCAGGCGCTGCCGGCGATGGCGAAGGGACACCTGGTGTCGGACCTGGTCGCGCTGATCGGCACGATCGACATCGTGCTCGGAGAGGTGGACCGATGAAGACAGAATTGAGAATTGAGAATTGGGAATTGAGAATGGATGAGGCGCGCTGCGCGCGCTCTTTT
>JAFAVZ010000298.1 GCA_019242175.1 Acidobacteriota bacterium | reverse complement strand
CCGACGCCTGCGCCGCAGACGGCCGCCGCCGCGCCGGTCACGCCCGCTCCCGCCCCGGCGACGCCGGCGCCCGCTCCGGTTCCGGTCCCCGTGCCGCAGCCGGTGGCGCAGACGCCCGCTCCGCAGCCCGCCGCTCCCGAGCCCGCGCGCGTCCGGGAAGGCGACCTCGTCGCCGCCGGAACGGACGGCCTCACGCCGCCGCGCATGACTCGCCGCGCGACGGTCCCGTATCCGCCGATGGCGCGCGCGCAGCGCGTCGAAGGCACGGTCATGCTCAACGTGCTCGTCTCGGAGAGCGGACAGGTGCTCGACGTCCGCGTGATCCGCGGCGTCGCGAAATCCGTCGGTCTCAACGAGGCCGCCGAACAGATCGTCCGCCGTTCCTCGTTCTCCGCGCCAACATTGAATGGAGTGCGTGTAAAGGCGTGGACGACCGTCCCGATCGACTTCAAGCTATGAGCTATAATCGCGCGCCGCTCAACGCGAATCATTGGAGGGTGTGAAATGCCGGTCATCACCGATCAGCAGCGCAAGTTCTACGAGACGACCCTGCAGGTCACGAAGCAGGAGATCAGCGACCTGAAGGACCAGATCGAGGAAGAGCTCGCGAAGGTGAAGGATCGCATCGCCGAACTGCAAAACGCGATCAACGCCTCGAAGCAGATGTACGGCGCCGCCTGCGCCCGTCTCGGGATCAACAACGATCTCGACGACGAGGACGGCGGCGAGTCGTAGTCGTCTTCGCCGCGTAGAGAGTCATCCGGGCGGGCCTCGAGCCCGCCCTCCGTTTTTATGCGCAAGCTTTTCCTCGCCGCCGCACTCTTTGCCTTCGCCTGCTCGCGCGCCGAGGCTCCGCAGACGCCGAAGGCGGCGATGCCGAAACGGATCGTCACGCTAGCGCCGAACGTCACGGAGATCGTCTACGCGATCGGCGCCGGCGATGCGGTCGTCGGCACCGACGACTTCTCCGACTTTCCGTCCGAGGCGAAGGCAAAAGCGAAGGTGGGCGGGATGCAGCCCAGCATGGAGAAGATCGCGGCGCTGCAGCCCGACCTCGTGATCGCGACGACGAACGGCAACCATCCCAGCCTCGCCCCCGCGCTCGCCGCGCTGCACGTGCCGCTGTTCGTGCTGAAGACCGAGCGCCTGGAAGACATCCCCAACGAAATGGAGCGCCTCGGCAAAAAGCTCGGCGCCCCTCACGCCGCGCAGACCGCCGCCGACTTGCGCAAAGCGATCGAGTCCCAACGCCGCACGCGCGCCAAGAAGCCAAAGGTGCTCTTCTGTGTTTGGGCCGACCCGCTCTACGTCGCCGGCCGCAAGACGTTCACCGACGACCTCCTGAACCTGACCGGCGCCGAGAACGCCGTGCCCGTCGACGGCTGGCCCCAATACTCGCTCGAAGCCTTCACCGCCAACCCGCCCGACCTCATCCTCTACCCCGACCGCGAAGTGAGCCGCGCGCAAGTAGCCAAACTGCTCGAGCTCGTGAAACGCACTCGGGCGGTGGCGGTGGACGAGAACCTATTCACGCGACCGGGACCGCGGGTGGCGGTGGTTGCCGAGCGGCTCAACGCTTTGCTCGAGCCGCCACCGCCGGATTGAGGATTGAGGATTGAGGATTGAGGATGACGAAGAGACAAAATCGCGTGACGGGGCCCGGGAGCCTCGCATAGCGAAGCCATCCTCAATCCTCAATCCTCAATCCTCAATCCTCCTCGTCGCCCTCCTCCTCTCCATCGCTCTCGCGTTAGCGACCGGCGCGACCAAGCTCTCCCTGACGGCGTTATGGCAGGGCGACGAAATCGCGAAAGCGATTTTCTTCTCCCTCCGCCTCCCGCGCGTTCTCCTCGGAGCGCTCGTCGGCGCCACGTTGGCGACGGCCGGCATCACGTTCCAAACGCTGCTCCGCAATCCGCTCGCGGATCCCTTCATCCTCGGCGTCTCCGGCGGGGCGGCGGCGGGGGCGGCGGTGTCGACGGCGTTGGGATGGGCGAGGGTGCCGGGGCTCGTGCCGTTGGTTGCATTCGTGGGGGCGTGCGGCGCGACCGGCGTCGTCTTTCTTCTGGCGCGCCGGCGCGAGCACACGGATCCGACGCGGCTGTTGCTCTCCGGCCTCGTGCTCAACGCGTTCTTCTCCGCTGTCATCCTCTTCTCCTTCGCGTTGTCGAGGCAGAGCGATCTCACCGCGGCGTTGCGTTGGATGATGGGCACGCTCTTCGGCGCCACGTGGACGAACGTCGCACTGCTCGCAATCCTGCTCGCGGTCGCGCTCGCGGTGCTGAGCTGGATCGCGAACGATCTGCGCATGCTCGTCTTCGGCGAAGAAGATGCGCGTTCACGCGGCGTAGACGTCGAGCGCATCAAGCTCATCGGATTCCTCACCGGCTCGGTCGTGACCGGCGCAGCGGTCGCGGTGAGCGGCATCATCGGCTTCGTCGGCCTGCTCGTACCGCATCTCATCCGCCTGATCTGGCGCCGCGACTTCCGCCATCTCCTCCCGCTCTCCGCCATCGGCGGCGCGATCCTCGTCGTCCTCGCCGATCTTCTCTCGCGCTCGCTGGTCGCCTTCAGCGAGCTTCCCATCGGCGCCTTCACCGCCCTCCTCGGTGTCCCCTTTTTCCTCTCGCTGCTGCGGAGGGAGCGTTGATGCTCGAACTGGACGGCGTCGGCTACGGCTACGAAGGCGCGCCGCACGCGTTGCGCGACGTCTCGCTGCGGATCGATGCGAAGCAGCTCGTCGCACTCGCCGGTCCGAACGGGTCGGGAAAGTCGACGCTGCTCAAGCTCGCCGCACGCGTGCTGATGCCGCACGCGGGCATCGTCCGTTTCGACGGCCGTGCGCTGAAGGAGTGGAACGGGAAGGAGTACGCGCGCCGCGTGGGCTACCTGCCGCAGGATCCCGATCCGACGTTTCCGATGAAGGCGATCGACGTGGTCGTCTCCGGACGCGCGCCGTTTCTCGGACGCTTCACCTGGGAGTCGGACGCCGACTTTGAAGCCGCCGAAGAAGCGCTCGCGTTGTGCGACGCGTCGCCGCTCGCGGAGCGCTATCTCGACGAGATGAGCGGCGGCGAGCGCAAACGCGTGTTCCTCGCGCGCGTGCTCGCCGCGAAGCCGCAGCTCATCCTGCTCGACGAGCCGCTCGCGGCGCTCGACGTCTCGCACGTGCAGCAATTTTCCGCGCTGCTGCGCGACGTGGTCGACCGGACCGGCGCGACGGTCGTGTTCGCCGCGCACGACCTGAACTGGGCCGCGGCGTACAGCGACCGCATGCTCGTCATGCAACGCGGCGCGCTCGCCCTCCACGCGCCACCGTCGGAAGTCCTCCGCACGGAAGTCGTCCGCGCGCTCTTCGGCTTCGAAGGCATGACGGTGGAGACGAACGGCCGGAAGTGGATCGTGCCGAAAACGTAGGGCCGGTTCTCCAACCGGCCCAGCATCGACATTGGGCCGGCTGGAGAGCCGGCCCTACATTTTCCCGTGTAAGCGCCTCCCCGCATCGCCGCGTCTCATCGTCCATGAAGCGTCTCCTCCTCCTCGGTTCGCTCGTGCTCCTCGCCGCATCGCCGGCGAAGCTCACCGAACGCCAGCGCGCGCAGCACGCGCTCAATCGCCTCGCCTTCGGCGCGCGCCCCGGCGACGTCGACCGCGTGATGCAGATCGGCGTCGACGCCTGGATCGAACAGCAGCTCCATCCGGAGCGCATCGACGACGCAGCGGTCGACGCGCGGCTGCGTGAGTATTCGACGCTGCAGTACTCCGACGCCGAAATGGTCGGCGAGTTCTACAAGCCGATTCTCGAGCTGCGCAAGGACAAGGAGAACAAGGAAGCGAACGAAGAGGTGATGAAGGAGCTGCGCCAGAAGGGACGCAAAGTCGGCGCGGAACTGGTGAGCCAGCGCATCCTCCGCGCCGCTGATTCGGAACGCCAGCTCAACGAAGTGCTCGTCGATTTCTGGATGAATCACTTCAACGTCTACGCCGCGAAAGGAGTCGACCGTTTCCTCCTGACGAGCTACGAACGCGACGTCATCCGCCCGAACATCTGGGGCCACTTCGACGACCTCGTGCTCGCGACGGCGAAGTCGCCGGCGATGCTCGTCTATCTCGACAACGCGCGCTCCCGCCGCGGCGCGATCAACGAGAACTACGCACGCGAGCTGATGGAGCTGCATACGCTCGGCGTCGACGGCGGCTACACGCAGAAGGACGTCACGGAGCTCGCGCGCGTCCTCACCGGCTGGTCGCTCAAACGCCCCCAGGGCGACGACGTCAGCTTCATCTTCCGCCCCAACCTGCACGACAAAGATCCGAAGCAACTCCTCGGCGTGACTGTCGCTGCGAACGGCGGCATCGACGAAGGCGAACGGATGATCGGCTTCCTCGCGCACCAGCCGGCGACGGCGCATCACATCGCGAAGAAGCTCTGCCAGCGCCTGGTGTCGGACGACCCGCCGCCGGCGCTCATCGACCGCGTCGCGAAACGCTTCCTGGCGACGAACGGCGACCTGCGCGAAACGGTGCGTGCGATCATCACGAGCCGCGAGTTCTGGTCGCCGAACGCGTACCGCGCGAAGTTCAAGTCGCCGTTCGAGTATGCGATCTCCGCGGTGCGCGCGGTCGGCGGCGAGGTCGTGAATCCGTTGCCGCTCTCGCGCGAGCTGCAGAAGATCGGCGAGCCGCTCTACCAGGCCGCGCCGCCGACCGGCTACAGCGATCTCTCCGACGCCTGGACGAACAGCGGCGCGCTCATGGCCCGCCTCAACTTCGCCGTCGCACTCACGGCCGGCAAGCTGCCCGGCGTGCGGGTGGAGCACGTGCCGCCGCTCGACGTCGATCTCTCCGCAAACACGCGCAAAGCCATCGCCGACAAAGATCCGATCACGACCGCGGGCCTGATCCTCGGCTCGCCCGAATTCCAGAGGCAATGACCATGCAGTCGCGAGCCATCGGCTCGCGCGAGCTCCAGAGACAATGACCATGGACCGTAGAGCCTTCCTCAAATCCTCCGGCCTGGCGCTCGTCGCCGGCGCGCTCCTCCCGAACGTGTTCGTGCGCATGGCCCAGGCGGGCACGGCGCGCGGCAAACGCGTGCTCGTCGCGATCTTCCAACGCGGCGCCGTCGACGGCTTGAACGTCGTCGTCCCGTACGGCGAGTCGGCCTATTACGCCGCGCGTCCGACGCTCGCCATCAAGCGCGAGGAGCTGCTCGATCTCGACGGCTTCTTCGGCCTCCATCCGGCGCTCGCCCCGCTCCTCCCGCACTTCGCCAACAAAGACCTCGGTTTCCTGCAGGCAGTCGGCAGCCCCGACGCGACGCGCTCCCACTTCGACGCGCAGGACTTCATGGAGTCGGGCACG
>JAFAVZ010000086.1 GCA_019242175.1 Acidobacteriota bacterium | reverse complement strand
ACACTTCATTTCGCTTCTTCCGCCAGCCGGCGCATGCCGGAGAAGTTCAGGCCGGCCTGCGCGGCAAACAGCAGGCCGAGCAGCAGCGCGGGTCCCTGCGAGAACAGGTGCGCGATGATCGCCGCGCCGACGGCCGCGCTGTCGGGCGCGCCGAAAAACGTCGTCGTCCCGACGCGGAACGCTTCGTGGAAGCCGCCGATGGCGCCGGGCGTGGGCACGGCGACGCCGATCACGAGCAGCGCAATCAGCACGAACGATCCGGTGAACGGGACGTTGATATGAAACGCCACGGACACGGCCCAGAGGCCGGCCGCGATCGTCAGCCACAGCGGAAACGACCACAGCAGCGCGACGCCGAGGCGTCCGGGATGCCGCACCGCGCCGAGCCCGCGTGAAAACTTTTCCGCCACGCGCCCGATGAGCCCCGCCAGCTTCGACGGCATCGTCTGTTCGACGCGCGTCATCCACCGGGCGACGCGTCCAGGATCGCCGGCGAGGAAAAACATGACGACGAGCGCCGCGATGGATCCGGCGAGCGCCGTCGCGCCCGCCCACTTCATCGCGGTGAACGCGGTCGGGTTGGCGGCGCCGACGCCGGGATCGAACACGAACAGGAACGACGCGAGGAGAACGACGACGGTGAGCATGTCGAGGACGCGTTCGAGGATGATCGTGGCGAACGCGCCGGTGGCCGTCATGTTCTCGTGGCGCGCAAGGAAATATGGGCGAATGACCTCGCCTGCGCGCGCGGGAAGAATCGTGCTGGCGGCAAAACCGACGCACGTCGCGCGGAACGCGTTCGCGAACGTCGCGCGTCCGAGCGGCTCGAGCAGGTACTGCCAGCGCAGCGAACGGATCACGAGGCTCAGAATCGCCGTCACGAACGAAATCGTCAGCCAGCGCATGCGCGCGTGCGCGATTTCCGACGCGACGTGACGCAAGTCGACGTTGCGAAGGAAGAGCACGACGAGCGCGGCCGCCACCGCGAGCACGATGGCCGTCCGTATGGGCGTTCGCATGAGCGAAATCGACATCTACTATAACGCTCCACAACATCTTGTTGTTGTGGACGACCGCGCTCCCTAGTAAGATCCTCAACTTTCCAATCGTCTACGAGGACCTTCCTTTGCCTCTTCCCGCTCCCGTACTTGAAACGACGCTCGGCACACGCAAGCCGGACCGCACCGGCAAAGTCCGAGACATTTACGATTTCGGCGACCGTCTCCTGATCGTCGCGACCGATCGCATCTCGGCGTTCGACTTCGTCCTGGGCTCGGGCATTCCCGACAAAGGCAAGGTCCTGACGCAGATCTCGAAGTTCTGGTTCGAGAAGATGAAGGACGTCGTCCCGAATCACATCATCTCGATGGACCCCGACGAGTATCCGGCCGAAGCGAAGGCGGCCGCGGCGATGCTGCGCGGGCGCTCGATGCTCGTGAAGGCCGCCGAGCCGCTGCCGATCGAGTGCGTCGCGCGCGGGTATCTCTCGGGCTCGGGCCTCAAGGACTATCAGAAGACCGGCGCGGTCTGCGGACACCAGCTGCCGCCGGGCCTGCGCGATTCGGATCGGCTGCCCCAGCCGATCTTCACGCCGGCCACCAAGGAACAGAGCGGCCACGACATCAACATCAGCGAAGCCGAGTCGGCGAAGCTCGTCGGCCAGGGCGTGTTCGAGAAGGTCAAGGCGCTGACGCTGAAGATCTACAGCGAGGGCGTCGCCTACGCCGAGAAGCTCGGCATCATCATCGCCGACACGAAGTTCGAGTTCGGCATCCTGCCGGGATCCGGCAAGCCGGAAGACCGCATCATCCTGATCGACGAAGTGCTCACGCCCGACTCCTCGCGGTTCTGGCCGCAGGCGAGCTACAAGCCGGGCGGCGCGCAGCCGAGCTTCGACAAGCAGTTCGTGCGCGACTACCTCGAGTCGATCAAGTGGAACAAGCAGCCGCCCGTGCCCTCCTTGCCGGCCGACGTCGTCGAGAAGACCCGCGAGAAATACATCGAGGCCTTCCGGCGCCTGACGGGCAAGGAGCTCGAGTCGTGATCAGCGACCGGCTCGACAAGCTCGTCGAAGAGATGGTCGACAAGGGCGTCCACTTCGAGGACGCCGTCCACGAGTT
>JAFAVZ010000559.1 GCA_019242175.1 Acidobacteriota bacterium | reverse complement strand
CGAGATCGCGAGCGCGCGCAGATTGCGGCCGCTCCACGGCCGCGGATTCGCGGCGAACAGCGCGAGCAGAATGATGATGTTGTAGGTCAGCTCGTCGGCCGGCATCGTCGCCGGCGGGAGCACCGTCGTGTCATGCGGCGCGACGCGCACCGAGCGGCCGTCGGCCACGAGCTCCGCCACGCCGCGGAATCGGCCGTCGATCTTCAAGAGCGGCTCGGACGTCGCGGCGAGAAACGCGTTGTAGGGCGCTGCCGCTGTGACCCAGAGGAAGCAGCCGGCGATCATGCCGAGGAGGAAGCCTACGACGCGCAAGGCGCGCATGATACTCGCCAACGGCGCCCGCTCGGCATCGCAATCGCGGCGCGATAGCCGTCGCGCGGCGATGCGAGCGGCGCGACTTCCCACTCCTCCCGCCCGCGCACGATCCCGCCATCGCGCGGCACCGTGAACGACTGCAGGCCGCCGAAGACGCCGCTGCCGATCGCCTTCACCACCGCTTCCTTCATCGTCCAGATGGCGAAGAACTCCTGCTCATCTTCCTCGACGCGGCGCACCTCATCAGGCGAGAAGAATCTTCGCGCGATGCCAAGAAGGTCGCGGTTCATGCGGATCTGCTCGATGTCGAGGCCGATCGGTGTGCGCGCGATTGCCAGCGCCACCAGCTCGCCGGAGTGGCTGATGTTGAAGTGCAGCGCGGAGTCGCGCAGATGCGGCTTCCCGTTCGCGCCGACTTCGACATCGACGTCGCCGAGGATGCGACGGAGGAGGGCTCGGCCGGCGGCGGTGTGCTCGCGGCGCGGCGCGTCGGCGAACCAGACGCGGATCTCGTCTTCCTCGACCATCTTCGCGGGGAGGATAACTTGACCGCCCTCCTCCCCTCCCTCTACAGTGCCGCGTCATGCGGAAGTTGTGGGTGGTGTGCGTGTTCGCGGCGCTGCCGCTCCATGCGGCGGGTTTCGATTTCGCCGGGCAGAGCGCCCGCGCGATGGGCATGGGCGGCGCGTACGTCGCGGCAGTCGACGACCCCTCCGCCATCTACTACAACCCCGGAGCCCTCGGCCTCCTCAAGAAAAAGAAAGCGCTCTCCATCGGCATCGCCGCGGTGAAGCCGAATCAGGGACTGTTTCAAGGCCTGCCGCCGGGGATCGCTGCCGGCACGACCGGCGAGCAGAAGACGTCGATCTCCGCCATCCCGCACGCCTTCGCGACTCTGCCCCTCGGCACGTCCGCGGTGCTCGGCATCGGCACGTATTCGCCGTTCCGAATGCGCACCGAGTGGAAAGACTCGCCGCTCTTCGCCGGACGCTTCCTCTCCCGCCGTTCGCAGATCGACACGCTCGACATCGCCACGACGCTCGGCGTGAAAGCCGGCCCGCTCGGCCTCGGCGCGGGCGTGTTCTACCGAACCACGAAATTGCAGGCGTCGCGACGCGTGGCCGCGCAGCTCAGCGGCGAGCAACGGGAGATCGGCGATCTCTCGATGCAGACCGACAGCAAGTCGACGTACGGCTGGACGGCCGGCCTGATGCTTCGCCCGAGCGCCAATTTCTCGTGGGGCGCCTCGGTGCGGAGCAAGACGAAGGTAACGGCGGAAGGCGTCGGACGCCTGACACAGATCGCGACCGGCGACTCGCAGCTCGACACGCTCGTCCGCGCCAGCTTCCCGTTCGAGCAGGACCTCGCGCTGACGTCGACGCTGATGCTCCCCGCGCAGCTCACGACCGGCATCGCGTTCGTGCCCTCGAAGCCGTTCCTGATCTCCGTCGACGCGACGCGCACACAGTGGAGTCGCATCCAGAACTACGAGCTCGGCTTCGTCAGCAACGCCGTCTTCAACACGAACTATCGCCTCGACCTGAAGGACGCGATGTCCTACCGCGCCGGCCTGCGCTTCATGTTCCCGACCGGCCCGCAGGTCCGCGTGGGCTACGCGCTCGAGGAGTCGCCGCAGCCCAACGCGACCGTCGGCGCTTTCCTCGCCGACGCCTCGCGCAGCACGATCACCGCCGGCTTCGGCCTCGACTGGCTCGACGTCGCCGTGGCCTGGACGAGCCGCGAAGGCCGCGTGGTGACGACGAACGTGGACCAGCTGAACGGCAACTGGCGCGGCGACGAGTGGGCGCTGCTGGTGACGGTGACGAAGTAGCTCTCGTTTCTCGGCTTCCCCTCGCCACCGGAATCCGCTACGGTTCACGTTTGTGACCTCGCGTGTGTATCTCGAAACGAGCGTGATCAGCTATCTAGTCGGGCGCCTGAGCCGCGATGTGATCGTGCTCGGGAACCAGGAGCTCACGCGCGAATGGTGGGCTTCGCGACGAGGAGAATACGGCCTGTTCGTGTCCGAAGTCGTCGTGGGTGAAGCAAGCATTGGCGACGCGGAGCTGGCTCGTGAGCGACTCGCGATCGCGGGAACCCTTCCCTTGCTCGCGGTCACGGAAGATGCGGAGCACCTCGCGCCGTTGCTACTCCGGGCAGCTGGCTTAGCACCCAACGCTAAGACCGACGCTCTGCACATGGCGCTTGCTGCTGTACACGGCATGGACTACTTGCTTTCTTGGAACTGCAGGCACATCGCGAACGCAACCATTCGACGTGCCATTGAAAACGAGTGCAGGCTGCGCGGCTACGAGCCTCCGGTCATCTGCACGCCGCAAGAACTGATGGAGCGATGACGAAAATGTGGGAAGACCCGATCGTAGAAGAGACGCGAGCCGCACGCGAAGCGCTGGCAGCGAGGTTTCATCATGACCTGGCGGCGCTCTGCCGATATCTACGGGAGAGGGAACGAGAGCATCCGGATCGGGTGGTCACACTCGAACCGCGCCGGCCTCAATGGAGTGAAACGGCCAAGTAGCTCACTCCCCCGCCACGATCACCGCATCCAATCCCTGTTTCCCCATCGCCGCCGCGGCGGCGGCTGCCTCTTCGTGCGTCGCGTAGCGGCCGGTGCGCACGATGTAGACGGTCGCGGTGCCGTTCGTCATCGGGTAGATGGCGGCGTCGATCTTGCGCGTCGCGAGCGATTGCACGAAAGCCTTCGCATCATCCTCGGCGGTGAAGGCGCCGAGGCGGAGCGCGAAGGGGTCGGACGGCGTTTCGATGGGGACGCCGGTTGTCGCCGCAACGGGCGGTGGGGGCGGCGGCGTGGCAGCAGCGGCGGCGACCACGGGCGCAGGACGCGAAGACGTGTATTGCATCCCGCCCATCCAGCCCGCGGCGAACAGCAGCGCCGCGACGATCAGCGCGCAGATCACGAGCAGAATGAGGCCGCTGCGGTGAAGGCGGAACGTGATCATCGTGTGCTTCGTCATGCGGGCTTCCCGGCGCGGTACGTCGTGCGCGCGGAAACCCGGCCGCGTTCGTCGTAGTCCACGGTCTCGCCGTCGAGCTCTCCGTCGACGAGCTCCGCAGTCCGCAACAGCTTGCCGTCGGGGCGATACCAAACCGACGTTCCGTGCAGCTTGCCGGCGTGGTACTCGGCCTTCATCGTCGGCTTGCCGTTCTCGGCGAACACGGTCGTCGGGCCGTCCTGCAATCCGTTGACGAACGTCTGCGACAGCTGGAGGCGGCCCCGATCGAAGTAGCGCGCCTCGCCGTCGAGCTTCCCCTCGCGATACGGCATCGACGCGGTCACGCGGCCGTCGGCGTCGTACTGAACGAGCTCGCCGTGCAACACGCCCTGACGAAAGACGCCGCGCTGCGCGAGCCAGCCGTCCTGATCGAACGCCTGCCACGCGCCGTCGAGCACTTCGTCGCGGACGAAATACCGCAGCCGCGCGCGCCCCGCCTCGTCTTTCTCGACCCGTTCGACCGCTTCCTCGGCCACGGTTTCGAGCATAACATTCGCCTCATGCCCAGCGCCGCCCGCCTCGGCGACATGATCAAGCAGGACGCGCCGCACTGCCACGCGCCGATCCATCCCGCCGCGCCGGTGCCGACGCCGTCGGCGCATCCCGGCCTGCCGCTCGCGCTCATCACCGGCGAGTTCACGGTGCTCATCGGCAATCAACCCGCCGCGCGCGCGACCGATCAATCGGCGCCGTGCATGCTCCCCGGCTGCGTGCCCGCCGGGCCAGGCATGGTGTCGCTCGGCTCGGCGACGGTGCTGATCGGCAACATGCCCGCGGCGCGCGTCAACGACATGACCGCGCACACGAGCTGCGTCGCGCCGATCCCCGGCCCGGTCGGCAAGATCCTTCCGCCCGGCTGTCCGACCGTGATGATCGGAGGCTGATGGCGCGTGCGTCGCGGCCACTTCGAAGCGCTCCGTCCGATCTGTCCCGTGTGCCGTTCGGGCGCGCTGACGATCGCCACGGCCATTCGTCAGGATGATGACGACCTGCTGGAAGGCATCCTGTCGTGCGCGAATGTCTCGTGCCGGCGCGAGTATCCGATCGTCGACGGCATTCCCATCATCGTCGCCGCCATCCGCGCGTGGCTTTCCGCGAATCCGCTGCAACTGCTCCTGCGCGACGATCTCTCGCCCGAGCTCGAAGGCCTCCTCGGCGACGTCCTCGGCAGCGGCTCCGCCTTCGACACGTTGCGCCAGCACGTCGGGATCTACGCGCACGATCACTACCGCGTCGGCAACGCCGCGAGCCTGCTCGACCGCGCGCCGCTCGCCGGCGGTCCGGCGATCGACGTCGGATGCGCGACCGGCGGTACGACGTTCCACCTAGCGTCGCGCCTGGAACAACGCGTCGTGGGCGTCGATCTCAACTTCGCGATGCTTCGCGTCGCATCATCCGCTTTGCGCAGCGGACGCGTGACGTACGCGCGACGCAGCGTCGGCCTGGTCTACGAACGGGAGGAAGTGCTGTTCGATCCCCCCTCGCGCGAGCTCGTCGACTTCTGGTGCTGCGATGCCGCCGCCCTCCCCTTTGCCGACGCGACGTTCGGCGTCGCGGCGAGCATCAACGTGCTCGACTGCGTGCCGTCGCCGCGCGACGCCGTGCGCGAGCTCGCCCGTATCCTCCAGCCCGGCGCCACGGCCGTCATCGCGACGCCGTACGACTGGTCGCCGAACGCCACGCCGGTCGAAGGCTGGATCGGCGGCCATTCGCAACGCGGCGATCATCGCGGCGCCGCCGAACCGCTCCTCCGCGCGCTGCTCGCCGATGAGGGACTGGCGATCGTGAGCGAAGAGGAATCGGTGCCGTGGAAAGTGCGGCTCCACGAGAGGAGCACGGTCGAGTACGGCGTGCACCTGGTCGTGACGCAAAAAATGTAGGGCCGGCTCTCCAGCCGGCCCCATGATCGACGCTGGGCCGGCTGGAGAGCCGGCCCTACATTTCCTCAATCCGCCGCGTCCGGCTCCTCCTCATCGTCCCCGTGATCGGTCAGCTTCGCCTGCAGGGCGGGGAAGCCGGGCAACGCGCGCATCGACTGCAAATCCGGGTCGCGCATCACCACGCCGAGCGGCACTTCGCGATGCGAGGCGAGCGTCGTCAGCATCTCCAGCGCCTCCTCCGGTTTGCCGTTCGTCGCGCGGAGGCAGGCGAGGTTGTAAGTTGCGATCCAGCTGTCGGGGCGCAGGTCGTGCGCCTTGCGGAACAGCCGTTCCGCTTCGTCGAGGCGACCGAGGCGGCGCGCGCTGTTGCCGGCTTGCAGAGTGGCGCGGATGTCTTCCGGCGTCAGCTTCAGAACCTGCATGTAGTTCTCGTAGGCCTTCGCCCAATTCTCGTGCTCGTAGTGGAGATCGCCGAGGCGGCGGTAGACGCGGGGGAACGTCGGGTCGGCGGCGGTCGCCTTGCGGTACCACTCCTCCGCCTTCGCATCATTCCCCTTCAGCGACTCCACGAACCCGATGCTCGCCATCGCCTCGGTGAAATTGGGGTTCTGATGCAGCGCGATTCCGTACTCCTGTTCGCTGCGCTCGAAATCGCCCTGCGTCATCGCGATGCTCCCCAGCACCGCGTGGATGCGGAACTGGTCGGGATCGATCGCCAGCGAATCCTTGTAGTACTGGATCGCCGTGTCGAAATCGCCCACACGCATGGCGGACATGCCGAGGATGTTGATCGCCGAGACATTGCGCGGCGTCACGGCGAGGACTTCCCGGAGCAGCTTCTCCGCCTGCGGCCATTTGTTCTTCTGCGCGAAATGGCGCGCGTCTTCGAGCTTCGTGTGGATGGGGAGCGCGTCTTTCGGATCCATTCCCTGCATCGACTTGCGGTCGGTGCGCGCCGCCAGATAGCCGAGGGCGCGCAGCGACTCCTCGGTCTCGCGGGTCATCGGATTCGCCGCGGCCTTCACCGCATGCGCCTCGCTGGCCTGCATCATCTTCGTGAGATCGGCGTCCATCTTCGCCGCCAAGCGAGGCTGCTCGGGCTGCAGGTTGTGCAGCTCTTGCGGATCGTTGCGCAGGTCGTACAGCTCCGCGCGCGGCGCGCGGATGTACTTCATCCCGTTCTCGCGGATCGAATACAGCGGCGCCATCCCGAACCCGACCTCGGACAACAGCGACTCCGAGTACTGGGGCAGTTGCGGCGGCGTTTCTTTGCCCCGCCACGCGGCCTCGAGATTGTGACCGTCCGTCGACTCGCCGCCTTTCAGACCGAGGATGCTCAGGACGGTCGGGACGATGTCGACGGAGCGGACCGGCGCGTCGTACACCTTCGGCTCGAACAGGCGCGGATAGCGGATCAGCAGCGGCACATGCACGGTCGCGTCGTAGACGAAGATCGCGTGCGTTTTCTCGCCGTGCTCGCCGAGGCTTTCGCCGTGATCGGCGGTGAGGATGATGAGCGTGTCGTCGAGGAGATCGCGGCCGCGGAGCGTGCCGATGATCCGCTCGATCTGGTGATCGACCCCCGCGATCTCCGCGTCATACGGCGAAACGCTGAGCGCGGAGTCGGCGACGGACGGGCGATACGGCTGATGAGGATCGAAGAAGTGGATCCAGGTGAAGAACGGCTTGGAGCGCGACTGGTCCCAGTCGCCAAACCACTTCAGGAAACGGTCGGCGGTCCGCGGCGCCTGGCGCTCGCGGATCATGAACATCTTCGGATCGTCTTCGGCCCACAGCTCGTCGTCGTAGGTCTCGAAGCCCTGAGCGAGGTTGTAACGGCGGCTGAGGACGAGCGCGGAGACGAAGGCGTGCGTCGTGTAGCCGGCGTCGCGCAGGCGTTCGGCCAGCGTGACGGCGCCGTCGCCCAGGGCGTAGGCGCCGTTGTCGCGGACGCCATGCGCCGTCGGGAAAAGGCCGGTGAAGATTGACGAATGGGACGGCATCGTGATCGGCGCCGAGGAGACGGCGTTCGAGCAACGGACGCCTTCCGCCGCGAGGCGATCGATGGCCGGCGTGCGGGCGAGCGGGTAGCCGTAGCAGCCGAGATGGTCGGCGCGCGTCGTGTCGATCGTGATGATCAACACGTTCGGCTTGTGGCCGAGGCGATGGCATCCGCCAAGGAGCGAGACGAGGAGAACGACGAGGAATGAGTGAGCTCGCAGGCGCATCAGCGAAATACTAGTGTCGAATTTGGAAACAACGCTCCGTTTGCGGTTACCATCTTCAAGGGTTGCCGAACGTCCGTTCGGCCGTTAAACTTCATTCATTCCATCTTAGTAGCATCTGGAGAGCGTGCGGTTTCTGGATGAGGGAGAAGAGGAACCTTGAGAACTTTCAGAATCACAGCGATGTCCCTGGCAGTATTCCTGTCCGTCGCGTCCATCTACGCTGACGTGTCGCTGACGGACAAGACGAAAGCGCTGCGCACCATCGCCAACGGCGGCGCGGCCAAGCTCTCGCCCGCCGAAAAGTACGCCATCGCGCAGAAGGCGAACCTCGAGAAGCGCGACGCGAAACGGAAGCTCAAGCATCCGGGCAATGAGACGAACGGCGCCAAGCTCCATGCGCAGGCGAACGCCACGGGCAGCGCGCAGCTCACCGATCAGAGCTTCATGAAGTACTTCATCGACACCAACATCACGTTCTCCACCAGCAGCTCGGCCTCGGGCGCGATGTCGGAAGCCTCGTACACGCAGCCGGTCATGGCCTCGACCTCCGCGGGCGGCGTCACGTCTTCGACGCTGAACGACGCCTTCGACGGCTACCAGACGATCTGCGTGAGCCAGACCGGCGCGACCGGCCCCTGCCGGACCGGCGATGCGAACTACACGATCTACAACATGAACGGCCCGGCGACGGTCGACACCACCGTCCCGGCGACGCCGGCCTGCACCGGCCGCCAGATCGCTTTCAACCCGAAGGTGATCGGACCGCTCACCGTCTCCCGCAAGGTGTTCGTCCCGACGAACGACTCGTTCGCCCGCTGGATCAACTTCTTCACGAACACCTCCGGCGCCCCGGTGACGTTCAACATGCTCACCAGCAACAACCTCGGCTCGGACTCGAACACGATCATCGTCAGCTCCTCGAGCGGCGACGCCGTGGCCACGACAGCCGACACCTGGGTCTCGACGTTCCAGAATTTCAGTGGCAACACCTCTTCCGATCCCCGCGAGGGCCACGTCCTCCAGGGCACGGGCGCGGCGACGCCGTTGTCGATCATCAACTTCGCCAACGGAGACGACAACCCGTTCTGGGGCTACACGATCACGCTGGCGCCGGGCCAGACGAAGGCGATCCTGAACTTCGTCACGCTCCAGCCGACGAAGGCCGCGGCGAACAGCAACGCCGCGCGCATCGCCGGCCTGCCGACGACCACGACGCAGTGCCTTTCGAGCGCGGAGCTCGGCCAGGTCGTGAACTTCGCGACGAACGCCGACCTCTCGATCACGAAGACCGCATCGACGCCGAACCCGATCTCCGGCTCGAACTACTCCTACACGATCCAGGTGAACAACGCAGGCCCGAGCCAGGCGCAGAGCGTCTCCGTGACGGACGTACTACCGGCCGGCGTGACCTACGTCAGTGCGACCGGCACGGGCTGGACCTGCAACAACGCCGCGGGCACGGTGACGTGCACGATGCCGACGCTCGCCGTCGGCGCCGCCGCGCCGATCACGCTCACCGTCACCCCGACGGGATCGGGCGCGATCGTGAACACGGCGACCGTGACGGCGACGAACAACGATCCGAACCCGGCGAACAACAGCTCGACGGCGACCGTGAACGCGCTGGGCGCAGGCAGCATCCCGACCCTCAGCACTTGGGTCCTCGGAGCGCTCGCCATCGGCCTCGGCCTCATCGCCCTGAAGCGCCTCGCATAACCACTACGACAGCGTTGCACCGAAAAACGGGCGGAGCGATCCGCCCGTTTTTTTGTTTGTGGTGAGCGGGCGTCCCGCCCGCGAGTCGCGCCACGTCCTCGTGGCGCGACCATCGCCGCCCGTTTCTTTGTTTGTGGTGAGCGGGCGTCTCGCCCGCGAGTCGCGCCACGTCCTCGTGGCGCGACCATCGCCGCCCTTTTTGTTTGTGGTGAGCGGGCGTCCCGCCCGCAAGTCGCGCCACGTCCTCGTGGCGCGACCATCGCCGCCCGTTTCTTTGTCATCCTGAGGCGCGGAGACGCCGAAGGATCTCCCGGCACGAGCGTTGAGCGCACGCATCGGGAGATCCTTCGTCCTCTTCGGGACTCAGGATGACACTGCGCGCCGCTCAGTTGATCTTCGTCAGCGAGCCTTTGAGCGTGAGGATGCCGCTCGCTTCCACGTTGTGCATCCCGCTCGCCTTGCTCGCGATCATCGCGCCCTCGTTGTTGAGGTTCACGCTGGCCTTGTTCGTGACGTTCATCCCCTCGTTCTTCAGGTCGGTCGTCGCCTTCGAGGAGACGTTCATCCCGCTGATCGCCACGTCGCTCGTCGCCTTCTCGGTGAGATTGCCGCTCGTCTCCAGCGTCATGTCGCCGGTCGACTTGAACGTGACCTTGCCCGAGACGGTGATGCTCAGGTCGCCGTCGATGGTCAGCGTGTAGTTCTTCGTCACCTTGTGCGTGAAGTCGTCGCTGCTGGTGTGCGTCTCGGCCTTCGTCACCGTGACGTCGCGCGTGCCGGCCACGGTATGCGTCTCGTTGCCGGTGTCGACCTTGATGTCGCGATTGCCGGTCTTCACCTGCAGCGTGTCGTTCCCCTGGTCGAGCGTCACGGTGCGGTTGTTGTAGATGTCGATCGTCTGGTCGCCGGCGTCCTTCTTGTCGAAGCCGACCTTGCGCGTCTCGTTGTTCTTGATCGTCGCATTCAGATCCTTCTGCGCCTGCAGAAAAATCTCCTCGGAATCCTTCTTGTCCTCGAAGCGGAGCTCGTTGAAGCCGCCCCCGCCCTTCGACACGTTGCTCTTGATCGTGCTCTTCGTCTGGTCGTCGGGCAGCGTGTACGGCACGGTTTGCTCGGCGTTGTAGACCGAGCCGGTGATGAGGGGCCGGTCGGGATCACCTTCCAGGAAGCTGACCACGACCTCCTGGCCGATGCGCGGCAGGAACATCTGGCCCCACGCCTTCCCCGCCCAGCCGTGCGCGACGCGGATCCAGCACGAGCTGTTCTCGTCGCTCTTCCCCAGCTGGTCCCAATGGAACTGCACTTTCACGCGCCCGTACTGATCGGTCCAGATCTCCTCGCCCGACTTGCCGACGACGATCGCCGTCTGCGTGCCGGGGATGATCGGCTTGCGCGTCGTGCGCGGCGGGCGAAAAGGATTCGCCGCCGGGAAGCCTTCGAACGCGTTCGTGTACTCCTCGTTGGTCGCGGAGTGCGACACGTGCGACAGCACGTAAGCGGCGTTCGCATCGTCGCGATAGTGCTTCGCCAGCGTCGTCTTGCCGCCGGCGGTGAACGCGGGCGTGAACGCCTGGCCGCGGATCACCTTCTGCGGCGTCTCCTTCTCCTCCATCCGCAACTTCGAGCGTCCCTCGGCCGCGTCTTTCTTCGTGAAGCCGCCGGGGTATTCGTAGATCCGCCGCTTCGAGCCGTTCGTTGCCTTCGTGCTGTCGGTGCTGCCCATCAGATCCGTCGACGGCGTTTCGAAGCCGAAGTCGTCGACGGCGAACTTGCCCGGAATCACCAGCTCCTCGATCGTGCAGCCGGAGACGACGTTCTGCTGCGACCAGCTCCCGTATCCGCCGTAGTCGACCGTCGCCGCGCCGGCGCAGTCCGCGAATGCCGAGGAGTCGTCGCCAAGGACGAGGGTGTGCTTGCCGTCTTCGTGGGTGAAGAAGTAGAAGATGCCCTGGTCCTCGAGCAGCCGGGAGACGAATGCGAAGCCGGTCTCGTTGTACTGCACGCAATAGTCGAACGGGTCGTACGTGCCGGTCGTCTTGTTCGAGAAGTCGGTGAACCCGAGCTCGCCGAAGAGACCCGTGACGATGTCGATCACGCTCTTGTTCTGCCAGATCCGGCAGTCGGCGCTCATCGTCATCAGCCAGAACCACGGATGGAGCTCGGCGAAATACGTCGTGAAGCGCGCGTCGGCGCCGGCCTGCACGAAACGCCCGACGATGCCGTTGATGAAGCGCGTCGTGCCGTCGCCCAGCTTCATCGAGACCGTCGCCGCCTTGCCGACGATCGACGAGAAATCGAGCGACTTCTCCTCCGACTGCATCTCCAGGAAGAAGTGAAACAGTCCCGAGATCCGCTCCTCGCCGCGGACGCTGCGCAGGAGCAGTTTGTCCGCGCCGAGGGGGGTGGAGAGGGAGATGAGCTGTTCGGTCTGAGCGAAAGCCATGCGGTGAGTTTAACGGTGTCATCCTGACGCGCGCAGACGCCGAAGGATCTCCCGGCACGTGCGCGTCACCCTCGCATCAGGAGATCCTTCGCTGCGCTCAGGGTGACACGGGCGGGAAGACCAGCGTCTCCTTCTGCTCCCCTTCCATCACGAACCGCAGCACAGGCCCGAACAACATCTCCCTCTCCTCGGTCGTGCAGGTCGGCAAGTACACGCGCAACACGCGCGGATCGTAGAAGCGGAAGTAGACGGATCGGCCGTCGGGCAGCCTGGCCATGATGAAGCGCCGGAAGTGCGCGCGCAGCGCCTCCATCTTCACCGTCGCGACGAAGAACACGCCCCACGAGTTGCCCCACGCCTTCTCCAGCAGCCACGGCGTGAACTTCGACGCCGGATCGAGCGCGACGAGATACGGCGCGACTTCCGCCATCGTGACCGCCGCATCGCCGCGATAGAGGCATTGCCACTCGCAGTCGGCGGCGAGGAGCGCGGGATAGATGCCGTCGTCGCGCGCGGCGTCGAGGATCGCGTAGGCGCGCGGCGCCGCCTCGTCCAGCGGCGTCGGCCAGAGGGCGTCCATCAGGTCATTCATTCACTTCGACGAATGGGCTGCCCGACCGGGCAGCTGATTGCATTCACGGACACTGTTCCGCCGTCTTGTCCGGCGGATCGGGAGCGTAAGGCTCGACGAATGGCGTCCCGACCCGGGCCGCCTCTTTCATTCAGGGACATTGCTCGGCCGGCGTGAGCTTGCGCAACCGCAGCGTGTTCTCGTTCAGTTTCGCGATCGAGGTGATGGTCATCGCCTGCCTCCTCAAACTTTGTGCACTTCCACCAGCTTGTCGCGCGTCGCCTGGTCGGCGATGCCGGTCGACTCGAGCTTCTGTTCGGTCTGAAACAACGCGATCGCCGCGACGGTCGCCGGCCCAAGCTCGCCGTCGATCTCGCCCAGGTAGTAGCCGAGGTTGGCGAGACGCTGCTGGAGACCGAGCGGATGGTCGCAGGGGCAGAGCGTGGAGAGCTGCACCTGGCGGATCCACGGATTCGGCAATCCCGGCTCCTCCAGCCACACCTTCAACTCCCCCTCGCGCGCCAACGGATCGACGAAGCACTCGATCTTGCCCGCGTCGTCCGTCGTCCCCTCCTGCTGCTTGCCGTCGACGGTCAGCTCGTACTTTTTGCCGGCGAACGCCTCGCCTTCTTCGTCCTGGACGAACAGCGTGACCTTGACCGGAACGCCGACGCGTTTGAAGACGTACGCCGCGCCGGCCGCACGCGCTTCTTCCTTCACGCGGAGCGGCATCACGGTGAGGCGATCTCCAGGCAGGAGAACCTCGCCGTTCTTGCGGGCGTCCTTCAGTTTCTGATTCGCCGCGTCGTTCCAGATGGTGTCCGGCAGATGGCCGTGACGCGCGGCGATGGAGACGATGCTGTCGCCGTGCGCGACCACGAAATCGCCGTCTCCGAGAGGGGTCGTTTCTTCCATAGAGGTGGGGGCAAGGTTACCGTAAGATGGGCGGAGCGATGCGCCTCTTTCTCCAGGACGGACCGGCACGTCTGCAGATCCTCTCCCGCAGCCACCTGCGCGAGTTCCGCGACGTCGGAGCGGCGCGCGATTTTCTCCGTCCGCTGCTCGCCCATCCCGGCAACGCGCACGCCGTCCGCACCGCGCTCGGCATCCCCGTGACGGCCGGCGATCTCGTCGAGCACCTCGCGGACCGGATGGTGCACGAGAACCTGCAGCTCATCTCCTGCGCCGACTCCTATCTCGCCTCCATCCTCGGCACGTTTACCGAGGCTTCTTCGACGGCGAGCACGCCGCCGCCCGAGTCGACGACGCCTCTCCAGGACGAAGAAGCCGCACAGGCGGAGCAGCAGCCCGGCAGCGACGAGAACCACTTCATCGAGATCGAGCTCGTCGACGAAGACGGCAAGCCGCTCGCCGGCGAGGCGTATCTCGTGGAGCTCCCCGACGGCTCGCAACGCACCGGCCGCACCGACGTGAACGGCAAGGCGCGCATCGACGGCATCGATCCCGGCACGGCGAAGGTGTCGTTCCCCGACTTCGACAAGAAGGTCTATGAGAAGGATTGAGGATTGAGGATTGAGAATTGAGAACGCAGAAGTGAGCGCGGGGCTTGAGCTCCGTTTTTCATCCTCAATCCTCAATCCTCAATCCTCAATCCCGTAGCGCCATGCCTTTTCACGACGTACAGCTGGGCGAGACGTTGATCGGCATCGCGGCGAAGAATCGCCTCGACAGCGCGGACACCGTGCTCGATCGCTCCGAGAACGCGGAGCTGAAGAAGGTGCGTCCGGACGTCGGCATCCTGAAGCAAGGTGACAAGGTCTTCGTCCCCAATCGCGAGATGCGGCAGGAAGCGTGCGCGATCGACTCGTCGCACAAGTTCGTGGCGAAGAAACCGAAAGCCTGGATCCGCATCGTGGCGCACGACGCGGACGGCAAGGTCGTCGGCAAGAGCTACGAGCTGCGCGTGTGGGGCAAGGTCGCGAGCGGCGCGATTCCGGCCGACGGCATTCTCGAGCTGCAGGTGCCGGTCGATGCGACGGACGGGATTCTCCTCATCACCATGGAAGACGGAACCATCGACCGTTGGGACCTCCGCCTCGGGTACATGGATCCGATCGCCGAAACGAGCGGCATCCAATCCCGCCTCAACAACCTCGGCTTTCCCTGCGGCGACCCGGACGGCGTGCTCGACGACGAGACGAAGGCGGCGATCCGCGCGTTCCAGGCTTACGTCGGCATCGAAGTGACCGGCGCGATCGACGATACGCTGCGCACGAAGCTCACGTCGTTCTACGACCCGGCGCAGGACGAGTCGTCGCAGAAGGCTTCGTCCTGATCATGACGAAATTCGCGTACATCCAGCTCACGAGCGCCCAGGGCACGGGCGGCGACAAGCTGCGGCCGGCGTCGTGGATCGAGGTGCAGCTCGTCGGCGAAGACGGCGCGCCGATCCCGAACGAGACCTACGCGATCACGCTGCCCGGCGGCAACGTAGTCAACGGCTCGCTCGATCGCGACGGGAAAGCGCGCGTGGAGCCGATCCCGCCCGGCACGTGCAAGGTGTCGTTCCCGAAGCTGGATCAGGACGCGTGGACGGCGGTCGAGACGGAGTCGTGAGCGTGAGGGATGCCGAGGCGGCGGTTCGGGAGTCTTACGAACAGGTTCCTTATCCCAGCGCGCTGCAACACTTCACCCATCCCGATCACCTCGCAACGCTCGCGCTGCTGCACGGCCTCTCGCCCGCGCCGCCGCAACGATGCCGCGTCCTGGAGCTCGGCTGCGCAGACGGCGGGAACCTCATCCCGATGGCGATCGAGTTGCCGGACAGCGAGTTCGTAGGAATCGATCTTTCGCCGAAGCAGATCGCATCCGGCGTCGCGCAGGTCGAAGCGTGGAAGCTGACGAACGTCAACTTAAGGACGATGTCGATCCTCGACGTCGGCGCCGACTTTGTCGCGTTCGACTTCATCATCTGCCACGGCGTGTTCTCGTGGGTGACCCCCGACGTGCAGCAGAAGATTCTCGACATCTGCCGCCGCCATCTCGCGCCGCAGGGCGTGGCGTACATCAGCTACAACACGTTCCCCGGCTGGCATCTGCGGCGGATGGTGCGGGACATGGTGCTCTTCCACACGGAGAACGTAGAGTCGCCGGACGAACGGTCCGCGCGCGCCTTCGAACTGGTGCGCTTCCTCGCCGGCACGACCGGCGACGCGAGCGATGCGCACGCGCTCTTCCTCCGCTCGACGCACGAGCACTTCGAGGAGTACGCCGACCGTCCGCACTATCTGATGCACGAGTATCTGGAGCAGACGAACGCGCCGTTGTACTTCCGCGAGTTTGCGTCGCTCGCCGCGTCGCACGAGCTGCAGTACGTCTGCGAGGCCGAGGCGCATGCGGCGGAGGCGGATAATCTGCCGGCGGCGATCGCGGCGAAGTTGCACACGTACACCGAGGATGCGATCGCGCTCGAGCAGTATGTGGATTTCGTGGTGAACCGTGCGTTCCGCCGCTCGCTCCTGACCCACGATTCTTCGCGCCTCGACCGAACGATGGTCGTGTCGCGCATGCGCCAGCTGCATGCCTCCACCACCACGCGCCCCGCCGAGGCCGGCGACGTCGATACGCGTCCCGGAGTCTCCGTGACGTTCCGCACCGAACGCGGAAAGACGTTCACGTCGACGCACCCGATCGCGAAACGCGTGCTGGCGTTCCTCGCATCGGTCGCACCGCGCGCCGCGTCGTTCGCGGAGATCTCCACGGCCGGCGGCGACGAAGCGGTCGTGGCCGATCTGCTCCACGCGCTTTTCTGGAGCGGCGTGCTCGATCTCCACCTCGCGCCGCCTGCGTGCGTGTCGACCGTCAGCGCTTTCCCCCGCGCGTCGCTCCTCGCCCGCCGCCAGGCCGACGCCGGCCTCTTCGTGACGAACCAACGCCGCCGCGTGCTGAAGCTCGACGATCCGTTCGCGCGCTTCATCCTGCGCCAACTCGACGGCACGCACGACCGCGCGTCGCTCGTTCGCTTGCTCGATCACGAGGCCGCATCCGCCCGCCTCGATCTCCGCGTGGACGACCAGCCGGTGCGCGACCCGATGCGGATCCCGTCCGTGCTGCAGGCGATCCTCGATCATCACCTCAAGAAGATGGCCGAGTACGCGTTGCTGGTCGCGTAGACTCCCTGCATGCGGCCGATCGTCTTCTTCGCTCTCACTCTGCTCGCTCCTGCGCTTCTTGCCGCGCCTCACGCCGTTCCCGTCGAGCCGACGAAGAACCTCGGCCGCGTGCTTCGAGGCAGCGCGCCGGTGAGCGACTTCGTGATCCGGAACGACGGCGACTCGCCGCTCACCATCGCGAACGTGACGCCGAGCTGCGCCTGCACGACTGCGACGTTCGACCCCGTCATCGCCGCCGGCTCGACCGGCACGATCCACGTGAAGCTCGACACGACCGAGCTCTCCGGCATGGTGTCGAAGGGACTGATGGTCTACACCAACGACGGCGGAGCCCCGCTCCCGCTCGTCGTGAAGGCTCAGATCCAGCCGCGCCTCGCCAGCCGCCCCGAATACATCGCCTATGCCGTGGTCCACGGCGACGCGCAATCCAATGCGCCGAAACGTCTCGTGCTCTACTCCAACGACGGCTCCCGCTTCCAGGTGCTCGCCGCGAAGAGCGACGTGGCGACGCAAACGGTGAAGTTCCACGAGGCCACGGAATCGGAACGCGAGCCGTCGATCGCCGGCAGCCAATGGATCCTCGACATCACCCTCGGCGACGAAACGCCTGTCGGGAGGATCAGCGGACGCATCACGGTGACGACCGACGACGCAAATCAGCCGACCGTGAGCGTGCCGGTGACGGGGAGCGTTCGGTAGAAGGTCCCACAGAGCCTGTTCGTCCGTGTCTTTCTGATCAACGCTTTCTCAGGAGACGCCGTGACAACCTATGACTCGTCTGTGATCGAAGAGTTCGCCGATAATCTCTATGAGCAGGCAGATCGTCTCGTGGCCGTGGCTACCGTGGCCGGCGGCTTGATCGGCTTCGCGATCGGCCTCGCCATCGGGAGCGTGACCCAGCTGCCGTCCGTCATCATTGGCTTGGTCGGCGCCGTGTTTGCCGGCGCGATCGCGTTGCAGATCGGGCGACAAAGGGCGTTTGCGCTGCGACTCCAAGCGCAGGTCGCGCTCTGTCAGGTGCAGATCGAGGCAAACACGCGCTTGTCGATAACGTTCGCAAATCGGAAGCCCTGAGTCCGATCCGTGCTGCCCTCATTCCGCGACCCGGCTACGCGCACGAACGTCATCGCCGCGCGCCGTGCGAGAACAGCGGAGTGTCGAACCAGACCCTTTCCATGTCTCTCGCCACAACGAATCGCCAGTCCGGCGTGAGCCCGAGGTGCGGCAGGAATTCCGGCCGTCGTTCGGCGAGATGTTGCAGCTCCATACGCCTCGTTCACTGCCCTACCCACCACCCGACGAACAGCATCCTGCTCGCGATCACCGCGGCGATCAGCGCCGCGACGATCATTACGCTGCGGCGGTTCGTCGTCTGCAGGCCGAGCGCGAGATTGGGCGTCACGAGCGCGGCCAGGCCGGCGAGCACCATCACGGGCGCGAAAGCGAGCATCGTCGGGTTGTAGCGGTCGCCGACTTTCAGGCCGCAGTTCACGAACAGGAACAGCAGGCCGATCACGATCGTCACGAGCGCGAACACGCGGACGTTGCGCCGCGCCACTTCGCGGGCTGTGAGCGGGCGGGCCGGCGTGGCGGCGGAAGTCACGCGGCGCAGCACGACGGGCGCGTCGCCGACGATGTGGCACTCGTGGGCGAAGCCGGTCTGCACCCACTTCAACATCGCGGTGGAGGTACCGAGGCGGAACGTGTACGAGTCGCGGGCGATGAAGGGGTTTTCGTCGAGGAGGATTGCGGCGCCGCTGCGGATGATCGTGCGGCCGGCCGGGCCGCCTTCCACTTCGAGCGGCCACGGGTGACCGCCGGCGGTCACGGTGCCGCGGAAATGCGCCATCCGTTAAGCAGTCACCGAGTGCAGCATGTTCACGACCTCGGACATCCCGGTCGGCTTGTGCAGATATCCCGCGATCTTCGGCAGCGGGCGTTCGGGGCGGGAGAGCACGGAGAGCACGATCATCGGCGGCGCGGAGTCGCCGGTCGAGATCACGTGATCGATCACGTCGTAGCCGCTGATCACCGGCAGGCGAAGATCGACGACCAGCGCGTCGTACGTGTCGGAGCGGAGCGACTGCAATGCGGCCTGGCCGTCGCCGGCGATTGTCACCGAGTAGCCGGCGTTCGTCATCTCCCGGCCGACGAGATACTGCGTCGCCTCGTCGTCTTCGACCAGCAACACGCGCTTGCGGGTGAGGCCGCGGACCGTCGAGAGAAGATGGCCGAGATCGAAAGGCTTGCGGATGGTGGCGTAGACGCAGCCGGCGTCGATGATCGACAGCCGCTGCTTGTCGGTGGTGGCGGTGAGGACGATGACGTTCTTGCGGCGCTGGACTTTCGAGAGATGCTCCAGCACCTCCTGACCGCTGACGACCGGCATCATGAGATCGAGCACGATCACGTCGAACTGGCGGGCCTCGATCGCGGTAAGGGCTTCGGAGCCGTCGATCGCTTCCACGCAGTTGAAGCCTTCGCGGGTCAGGATCGTCCGGAGCAGAAGTCGCACCGGCGCGTCGTTGTCTACGATGAGGGCGAAGGGCATGACAGTTATCTTAGTCCCGAAGGCGATGCTTGGATAGTCAGAGAAACCGCCCCATCTCATCGACGGATATGTGAATTTTGGAAAAGCTCACCCCGTTTGCCATGCGCTCGAGGATGCGGGTGGAGAGCTCGGGAAGGAGCGTCTGGGTGAGGATCTGATCGATCTCGCGCGCGCCGCTCTCCGGTTTGCAGCGCTCGGTCAGCGACTCGACGAGCCCTTGGTCGTAGGTGAGCTCGGCGGCGTGATTGTCCCGCACTCGCTCCTGAATCGACTTCAGCTTCAGCTCGACGATGCGCGCCACTTCGCGCTTGCGCAGCGGGAAGTACGGGACGACGACGAGCCGCGCGAGCAGCGCCGGACGGAAGTGCCGCAGCAGCGCCGGTCGTAGCGCCTCCACGACCGTCTGCGTGTCGCGCTTCCCCTTCGGATCGGCGCAGATTTCTTCGATGACCGAGGCGCCGGCGTTCGACGTCAGGAGGATGACCGTGTGCTTGAAGTCGACCGGCACGCCTTCGCCGTCCTCGAGCATGCCTTTGTCGAACACTTGATAGAAGAGGTCGACGACGTCCGGATGAGCCTTCTCGATCTCATCCAGTAGCACCGCGCTCCAAGGCTTCCGCCGCACGGCCTCGGTCAGCACGCCGCCTTTGCCGTAGCCGACATATCCCGGCGGCGCGCCTTTCAGCGTGGCGACGGAGTGCGCCTCCTGAAACTCCGACATGTTGAAGCTGATGAGATTGCGTTCGCCGCCGTACAGAAGGTCGGCGAGCGTGAGCGCGGTCTCAGTCTTGCCGACGCCGGTCGGCCCGACGAGGAGGAACACGCCCTTCGGTTTCGACGGATCTTCGAGCGACGCGCGGGACGTCGAGATGCGCCGGCTGATCGCGTCGAGCGCCTGCGGCTGGCCGACGATGCGCTCCGCCATCCGCTCTTTCAGCGTCATCACGCTGCGGATCTCGTCCGCCAGCATTCGGCCGACCGGGATACCGGTCCAGCCCGAGACGACGGACGCGACGACGCGCGCATCCACGGCGAGCGGCACCATCGGATCCTGCTGCTGGATGTCGTCGAGCTCCTGGCGCAACGCGGCGCCGTCGTCCGACGAAGCGCGGATCTGCTTCACGAGATCGAGCTCTTTCTTCCACCGAGTGCCGGTCTCGTCACGATCGGTCCGCAGCTGCGCGAGCTCTTTCTCCAACTCCTCGGCCGTCGCGCCGCGTCCCGGCTTATCCCCTTCCCGTTTCCGGATCTCCAGTTCGGCCTCGGCGATCCGAATGCGGCGGTCGAGATCTTCGATCGCCGCGGGCGTGCCTTCCTGCGCGAGCGCGACGCGGGCGGACGCGGTGTCGAGGACGCCGATCGCTTTGTCGGGAAGGCGTCGCTCGGCGAGATAGCGGTGCGACAACGCGACGGCGCTGCGCACGGCTTCGTCGAGGATCGTGACTTTGTGATGCTTCTCCAGATGGGGCGAGAGTCCGCGGAGCATGTCCAGCGCGCCTTCTTCATCCGGCTCGTCGACTTTCACGACCTGGAAGCGGCGCGTGAGTGCAGGATCCTTCTCGAAGTACTTCTTGTACTCGGACCACGTCGTGGCGGCGATCGTGCGCAATTCGCCGCGCGCGAGGGCGGGCTTGAGCAAATTGGCCGCATCCCCCTGCCCCGCCTGTCCGCCGGCCCCGATCATCGTGTGGGCCTCGTCGATGAAGAGCACGATCGGCGTCGAGGATCCCTTGACCTCATTGATGACCGATTTGAGCCGCTCCTCGAATTCGCCTTTGACGCCAGCGCCGGCCTGGAGCAACGCCAGATCGAGAATCCGGACGGACACATTGCGCAGCGGCTCGGGCACTTCGCCAGCGACGATGCGGAGCGCAAATCCTTCCGCGACGGCGGTCTTGCCGACGCCGGCATCGCCGACGAGGATGGGATTATTCTGCCGCCGGCGGGTGAGGATATCGATGACCTGCCGGATTTCCGAGTCGCGTCCGCGGATGGGATCGATCTTCCCGGCGCGAGCGTCGGCGGTGAGGTCGAACGTGAATTTGTCGAGCGCAGTGTTCTGTGCACGGGGCACTTCGGCGGGCGCACTCGTGCCCGCGGAAGTCGTGGACGACGTCGTGGGGCCGGTCGGCCGCGCGGTCTCCTCCGCGGACTCGCGCACGAGCTCGCGAATCGTCTCGTGGAGCGACTCGCGGTTGATCTTCGCCAGGATCGGACACGACTCATGGATCGTCGTCCGCAGCGAGTCTTCCTCGTAGAGCGCGAGCAGCAACGCGCCGGAGCGGATGGCCGCCGATTCGAGCGCGAGCGACGACTGCATCCAGCCGCCGCGCAGCAGCTGCAGGATCTGCGGCGACATCGCCGGGGTGCGGCTATTTCCCCGGTCGAACTTCTCGATCGACGCGTTCAACTGCCGTTGCAGCTCGCCGAGATCGACGCCGTAATAGCGGAAGATCGGTGCAAGATCGGTCGCAGGCAGATCGAGGAGCTTGAACAACAGATGCTCGACCTCGACGTTGTAATGCGTCTGCGAGACGCACAACGCCGCCGCCGTTTCCAACGCCCGTTTGCAGATCGGATTCAGTCTTCCGATGAGTGTGCGTAGTTCGCTGCTCATAGTGTTTTCGCTTCGCTCAAACAGTTACTGGTTGCTGGTTACTGGTAGAACCTGGTGTGCTGACTCGCCCGAATGCACACCAGGTTCTACCAGCAACCAGTAACCAGTAACTACTTCCCCATCAATCGCACCTGCGAGTCGTCCGTCGCGGTCGGTTTCGTCTTCAGCCATGTCGTCCAGCCCAGGAAAGCCCCCTCCGCCCGCCCAAGCCGCAGCTCGGGCACCTCGGCCGCGCGGAGCAGCAGGCGGATCGTGAAGCCGAGCTCTTCGCGGACGTAGTACCGGACAGCGGCCAGAAGCGGTTTGTGTGCCCGGCCGATCGGGAGGAACGACAGGAAGCGGTCGAACGAAAGCGCGCCGAGCACGATCTCGAAGCTCGCGGCCTGATCCCAGTACTTCGTCCCAAGCGTCGCGTTGACGCCGAGGCGGCGATTCATCCCGGTGCGGCCGATGCGTGTCCAGTCATCCGGCTCCACGTGCTGCCAGCGGCCGTGGAACTGCGAGATCTCCACCGGCACCTCGAAGTGATCCTCCAGGATGCGAATCAGGCCGACGGTCGAGCGGAAGCGATCGACGGCGAGGCCGGCGAACGGCAGCAGCGCGCGATCGGGCAGATCCATCCGGCCGCGCAGGTGCGCGGTGCCGAGGCCGAGGAACGCGTAGAGCACGTTCGCGACGCGCCCGTTTGCCGGCGCCTGCGAGTCGAGCGCGGGGCGGTACTTCTTCCGCGCCCGATAAAGCAGCGAGACGAGGCGGTGATTGAAGATGTCGAGGAAGTCGCGGAGCGCGGTGTCCTTGCGGAAGCTGCGCTCCATGATCAGTTCCGTGATCGCGGGCGGCAGCGGGCCGAGGACGCCGGCCAGGCCGAGGACGTTGACCGTCATCTCCGCCGGCTCGTCTTCCGTCGGCGGCTTGATCTCCTCCACGTCCGTCGGCGGATAGTCGAGGCGCACGCGATGGCGGAAGCGCACGAGCTCGCGCCGCGGATCGACGCCTTCCGCGGGCGGCGTGCGATCGGGGAACAGCTCCTCCAGCAGACGCACCGCCTGCAGGAAAGAGAAGCGGTGGCCTTCGCCGAAGAGGCCTTCGGCTACAGCACGATCTTGCCGCCAGCCATAGGTGGCCATCGCTTCCAATCCCCTTCCCGTCCGGTGCGGCGGACGACGAGTTGCGTGAACGAGTTCGTCGAGGCGTAGAGGCCGAAGAAGCGATGGAGCACGGCGCCGAGGAGGTACGCGCTGCTGCCGACGTACTGCCCTTCATCGAAAGCGATCGCCACCTCGGTGCCGCGGCAGAAGCCCTTCCAGCCGTCGTGGCCGAGGCGGCGGACGATCGATCGATGGGTCATCGACTGCAGGCCGGTGATCTGTTGCCGTTG
>JAFAVZ010000481.1 GCA_019242175.1 Acidobacteriota bacterium | reverse complement strand
TTTGACCTGGTCGAAAGGCACGCCGTTCGACCTGTCCATGGTCCTGAAATTCATCAAGTACAAGATCGGGAAGGCCCAGCCTGCGGGACGGGAGTGGCTGCAGCAGATGCAGGTCTCGCTCGTCGCGCACAAGGCCGCGATGGACTGCGCCACCACCGGATTGCAGTACGCGTTCGGGAAGAACCCGGTGAAAGTCGAACGGCGGCACTTCAGCCATCACCGCACGCACGCCGATGCCGCGGCTTTCGCCAGCCCGTACCAGGAAGGCGTTTGCGTCGTCCTCGACGGCATGGGCGAGACGAGCTCCATCGCCGCGTACGACTTCCGCCATGGCAAGCTCACCAAGATCGACGGCGTCAAAGCCTTCCCGGCCAGCCTCGGCGTCTTCTACTCGATGATCTGCGACATCTGCGGCTTCGACTCGCTGAAAGGCGAGGAGTGGAAGGTCATGGGGATGGCGTCTTATGGCAAGTTCGACCAGAAGATCTACGACATCATCCGTCCGCTGATCACCGTCAAGGGCACGACGCTCAAGACCAGCCTCAACGCGTTCAAGATCCACCGCAAGCTTTATGACATGCGCCGCATGCCCGGCGTGCCGGCGCTCGAGTACGCCGACTTCGCCGCCACCGCGCAGTTCATCTTCACCGAGACGGTGCATCAGCTGCTGCGGAACATCTATGACCTGCACATCTCCGAGAACCTGATCCTCTCCGGCGGCTGCGCGCTCAACTCGTCGACGAACGGGACGATCGTCGAGAACACGCCGTTCAAGGAAGTGTTCATCGGCTCCGCTCCTGCGGATGATGGCAACGCCATCGGTGCCGCCTACCGCGCGTACTGGAAAGATCATCCCGACTTCCAGCGCACGGACGGCGTGCTCTCTCCGTACCTCGGCAGCAGCATCAAGGAGTCGTCGCTGGCGAAACTGCGCAAGTACTCCGGGTTCCGCTCCCAGCAGCTCGATGAAGAGACGCTGGTGCGCACCGTCGCCCAGGCGCTGGCGAACGGGAAGCTCGTGGGCTGGGCCCAGGGGCGGGCGGAGTTCGGCCCGCGCGCGCTCGGCAACCGCTCGATCCTTGCCGATCCGCGCAGCAAAGACGTGAAAGAGCGCCTGAACGCGGAAGTGAAGTTCCGCGAGGAGTTCCGGCCCTTTGCGCCTTCCATCCTGCACGAGTATGGCGACGACTACTTCGTCAACTACCAGTTCAGTCCTTACATGGAGCGCACGCTGCGCTTCAAAGAGGCGGTGAAGTCGCGGGTGCCCGGCGTTGTCCACGTCGACGGCACCGGCCGGCTGCAGAGCGTCACGCGCAAGGCGAATCCGCTCTATTACCGGCTGATCAAGGCGTTCCACGACATCACCGGCGTTCCCATCCTGCTCAATACGAGCTTCAACGTGATGGGCAAACCGATCATCCACGGCGTGGAGGACGCCGTCGGCGTGTTCCAGTGCAGCGGCCTGGATGTGCTGGTCATCGACAACACCGTCTTCTTCAAAGAGGAGGAGGCGATGCGCCAGCCGACGCTGATGATGGTCGGCGAAGAGGCCGTGTTCGTCTAGAAGCGATAGCGATTGTCATCCTGAACAGCGAAGACTGTGAAGGATCTCCCGGCACGTGCGCTTCCGCCTGCATCAGGAGATTCTTCGCCCTCTACGGGGCTCAGAATGACAAGGCTGCGTGGATACCGCACCACAAACGCGGTGTCATCCTGAACAGCGAAGACTGTGAAGGATCTCCCGGCACGTGCGCTTTCCGCCTGCATCAGGAGATTCTTCGCCCTCTACGAGGCTCAGAATGACAAGGCTGCGTGGACACCGCACCACAATCGCGGTGTCATCCTGAACAGCGAAGACTGTGAAGGATCTCCCGGCACGTGCGCTTTCCGCCCGCATCGGGAGATTCTTCGCCCTCTACGGGGCTCAGAATGACACCGTTGTTTTTGCAGGAGATCCTTTCATGAGCTCGGCCGATCCGGCGGTCTTCCATAAGTTGTACGGCGTCCGAAAGCCGCGCGCGACGTATTACGCGAAGGACTTTCTCGATTACACGGTGATGCTCGCGTTGACTGCGCTCGTCACCGGCGCCCTGTACGGCTTCCGTCACCCGATGGCGCTCCTCGGCTATGGCCTTTGTGCCGTGACCTTGGGGATGTTCGCCATTCGCCACGGCGTCGAGCTGCGCGTGCCGCTGATCCTCAGGCGGCCGCAGGACGCGCTCTATCTCTTCCTCTACAAGATCCAGAACTTCCGGCCGTTCTACTTCGTGAGCATCGCGATCCTCCTCGCGGAGAACGCGGTCATCGCGCTGACGCCCGGCCTGCCGCATCAGGTCGATTGGATGCGCAAGCTCGCTCTCGGTCTGTTCTATCTCCACTTCGCCGGCCTCTCGATCTACCGGACGGTGATCATGGCCGACCATCTGCGCAAGAGGGAGCTCGTCCGCGAGGTCCTGATGCAGACGCCGTGGAAACGGGTGATCACCGAGAAGACGAAGATCGTCCTGGAGATCCTCCACGCCTATGGCACCGGCCTCCTGACCCACATCGTGCTGATCGCGCCGTGGTACTTCCTGATCACGCACGTGCGCTTCTCGCTGCTGCTTCTGCTGCCGGTCGCGGTGCTCAACTACAAGACTTACGCGCGCTGGATGCGCTCGTCCTACAGCTCGTGGTTCTACCGCGAGCATTGGCTCGGCCACAATTCCGAGCTCGAGTTCATTTACCTGCACGGCAGCCATCACGACGCGATTCCGTCGGCGATGATCGCCGTCTCCGGCAACGGCTTCCTGGAAGGCGTGCTGCGGCACTCCATCGGCGTTCCGACGCCGTTCTTCAATCCGATCGGCGCCTCGCTCGTCTATGCGTTCGAAGTCAAGAACGACATGGCCCTGCATCAGTACATCCCCGGCGTCTTCCCCCAGTTCCAGAAGTTCGCCATCGAGACGAACCAGCATTCGACGCATCACTACGGCCGGCTCGAGCCGTACAGCATCGCCATGAAGGGCGACGCGCCCGGCATGTCCGAAGAGGTGAGAAAGAAGGCGCGGGGAGTGGCGAAGGGGATCCGGAATTCCGTGCAGCTCGATGAAGAGCTGACGGGCTTCGAGTGGGACAACCCGATCTACCGGCTCACCCAAAAACTGTACGCGAAATACCAGCCGGAGACGGAGCCGGTGGCTCTTCCGGCGGTGGATTTATCGGCGGAGAATGCTACGACCTGAAGAGGGGAAGCAGGCACTCCGGCCGGCATGTCAACGACCGGAAACCACAGCGCAGGAATCGCGTACTTCCACATTGACATATGCGGGAGATTCTGGAATCCTGATGCCATCGGTTCAAACAAGTGAGCAGTGTTGTCGTTCAGCGGCCAACCGGCCGTGCTGTGCGTGATTTACGGGTGCCCGGAGCGGTCCTGTAACCGAAAGAGCGAAGCTCTCCACGCGCCGGGTGTCTCCGGTCTCCAGCTCCGAAAGGTCGTGTTCCCGAACAGATCCCACCTCATCTCCACGGCATCGATCGCCCTCGTCTGACCTCCCAACGGTCGCTTTCCGAGAACGGTTCCGGGAACCGGCAGGGGTGGGGTGCGCAATTTCTTCCGTAAGTTTCACTTTATGATCACGAAAGCACGTCAAGAGGTGTTCCCGATATGGATCGTGTAAGAGAGAAGTCCAAAGCGTCGCACTTCAAGCGTCCGGCCATCATCGCTGCGATCGTCGTGGCGTTGATCAGCGGCGGCGTCACGCTCGCCAACATCGACTTCAAGACCCAGCGGGTCGATCGCACGACGCTCAGCATCGAGACCGTGCAGCAGGGCACGATGGAAGTCAAAGTCGGCGCCAACGGTCAGCTGCTCTCGCGCCACATCGAGGAGCTCGCCGCCCGCGTGCCGGGCCGCGTCGCCACGGCCGACATCAAGCCGGGCGCCGTCGTCCAGGTCGGCCAGACGCTCGTGGAGCTCACCAATCCGCAGCTCATCGCCAGCGCCGAAGAAGCGCGCTCCGCCTGGGAAGGCGCCGTCGCCGAGCTGCGCGCCGCGGAAGCCGACCTCCAGACGAACGTCCTGAACCAGGAAGTCGTGCTCACCCAGATCCGCTTCAACACGGAGAAGGCGAAGGCGAAAGCCGTCGCCGACGAAGAGCTGGCGAAGCACGGCCTCATCTCCAACATCGAGCTGAACCGCTCCGAGCTCGATCTCTCCCAGTACCAGGAGACCGCGAAGATCGAGGCGAGCCGCCTCAAGAAGCTGCAGGACAACGTGCAGGTGCAGCTCGCCGTGCGCAAGTCGCGCGTCGCGCAGCTCGAGCGCGCTCTGGAGCGCGCCACCTCGCAGGCCAATGACCTGAAGATCGTCGCCGGCATCAGCGGCATCGTCCAGACCATCAACGTCGAAGTCGGCCAGCAGTTGCAGCCGGGCAACCCGATCGGCCGCATCGCCCAGCAGGACGCGCTCTACGCGGAGCTCAAAGTTCCGGCGCGCGAGGCCACGCAGGTCGAGCCGGGCCAGAAGGTCGTCGTCGACACCCGCAACGGCCTGGTCAACGGCCTCGTCAGCCGCGTCGACCCCGGCGTCACCGACGGCACGGTCGTCGTCGACGTCAACCTCGACGGACCGCTCCCCGCCGGCGCCCGCCCCCAGCTGCAGGTCGAAGGCACCATCTACGTCAGCCAGATTCCGAACACGCTTTACGTCGGCAAGCCTGCCTACGTGAAGAACGATGCGGACATCTCCGTCTACAAGCTCGACGACGCCGGCCGCTACGCCACGCGCAGCACCATCAAGGCGGGCAAGGTCTCGCTGAACTACCTCCAGGTGCTGCAAGGGCTGAAGCCGGGGGATCGCATCATCACCTCCGAGATCGGCGAGTGGCAGGGGCAGGACCGCATCCTTCTGAAGTAAACCGCAACGCGACGTCGCTCGCACACGTTCACCACGCCTATGCAGAAACCTCCGGTCGTCACCGGGCTCGGTGTCGTCTCGTCCATTGGGCAGGGAAAGGCCGCGTTCGCCAAGGCCCTGCTCGACGGCGACTCGGCTTTCGCTGTGATGCAGAGGCCGGGCCGCCAACGGGAGTCCGCGTATCTCGGCGCCGAGATCGGCGAGATCGCGTTTCCGGACGCCATCCCGCGCCAGACGCTGCGCAGCGCCTCGCTCTCCGCCCGTGCCGCACTCGCCGTCCTCCAACAGGCGTGGAACGAGGCGCGGCTCTCGGACGTCGACCCGCGCCGCATCGGTCTGATCGTCGGCGGCTCGAACGTCCAGCAACGGGAGCTCACCCAGCTCCACGAGACCTATCGCGAGTCGTCGACGTTCTTGCGTCCGACGTACGCGCTGTCCTTCATGGACTCGGACCTCTGCGGCTTCTGCACCGCGCACTTCGGCATCCGCGGCCTCGCCCACACCGTCGGCGGCGCCTCGGCCAGCGGGCAGCTGGCCATCATCGAGGCGGCGAAAGCCGTGCTCTCCAACCAAGTCGACGTCTGCATCGCCGTCGGCGCCCTCATGGATCTCTCCCACTGGGAATGCCGCGGACTGCGCGCCATCGGGGCGATGGGCTCCGATCGCTACGCCGACCAGCCCGCACTGGCTTGCCGTCCCTTCGATCAGGATCACGACGGCTTCATCTTCGGCGAGTCGTGCGGCGCGGTCGTCATCGAGTCGCAGGAGTCGAGCGAGCGCCGCGGCATGACGCCTTACGCATCGCTGCGCGGATGGGGAGTCGTCATGGACGGCAACCGCAATCCCGACCCTTCCCTCGACGGCGAGATGCAGGCGATCCGCATCGCCCTCGAAGCCGCCGCGCGCACGCCCGAGCAGATCGACTACGTGAATCCGCACGGCACCGGATCGATCGTCGGCGACGCCACCGAACTGAAAGCCCTCCAGGCCTCCGGCCTCGGCGGCTCTTTTCTCAACGCCACGAAGTCACTCATAGGTCACGGCCTGAGCGCCGCGGGAACGGTCGAAGTCATCGCCACCCTCCTGCAGATGGAATCCGGCCGCTTGCACCCGACCCGCAATCTCGAGAACCCCATCGACCCGACCTTCCGTTGGGTGACGAACGAGCCCGTCGACCATCAGATCGAGAACGCCCTGACCCTGAGCATGGGATTCGGCGGGATCAACACGGCGATGTGCTGGGAGAGATGTCAGCCATGAGCGTAGCCACGATCGAGACCAATCCTTACGACACGATCAAAGTCGAGCTCCGCGACTCGATTTGCTGGATCCAGATCGATCGCCCCGAGGCGAAGAATGCGATCAATCCGCGGCTGATTGCGGAGTGCAACGAGGTGCTGACGGCGTGCGAAGACTCGGCGACGATCGTCGTGTTGAGCGGCTCGCCGGAAGTCTTCTGCTTCGGCGCGGACTTCAAGGCGATTGCGCGCGGCACGCCGAATTCGTTCGAACAGGATGGCGGTCCCGGCCCGATGTACGACCTTTGGCATCGCATGGCCACCGGTCCTTACGTGACGATCGCTCACGTGCGCGGCCAGGCGAATGCCGGGGGCGTTGGCTTCGTCGCCGCCTGCGACATCGTTCTCGCCGATGAGACCGCGCAGTTCAGTTTGTCCGAGCTCTTGTTCGGACTCTATCCCGCCTGCGTGCTGCCTTTCCTCATCCGCCGCATCGGATTCCAGAAGGCGAACTACCTGACGCTCATGACGACGCCCATCCAGGCCAAACAGGCGCTGGAGTGGGGCTTGGTCGACGCCGTGGAAGCGAACAGTGAGGCGCTGCTGCGCCGCCATCTGCAGCGTCTGCGCCGGCTGTCGAAGACGGCCATCCGCCGCTACAAGAGCTACATGAACCAGATCGGCACGCCGCTGCACGACTTCAAGCATGCGGCGCTGGCCGGCAACGTCGAAGTGTTCACCGATGCCGACAATCTGCGCGCGATCACGCGCTACGTCGAGCATGGCGTGTTTCCGTGGGAGAAGGCGTGAGCGACACGGTCTTCATGTTTTCCGGACAGGGCTCGCAGTACTTCCAGATGGGGAAGGCTGTGTACGAGTCGAACCGCAACTTCCGCGACTGGATGGTGCGCCTCGACGACGTCGCCCGCCCGCTCCTCGGCGAGTCCGTGCTCGGAGCGATCTACTCCGGGACGAAGGCGAAGGGCGACCGCTTCGATCGCACGCTGCTGACCCATCCGGCGATCTTCATGGTCGAGTACTCGCTCGCCCAGACGCTGATGCAAGCAGGCGTCTGGCCCGACCTCGTCCTCGGCGCCAGCCTCGGCTCCTTCGCCGCCGCGGCCGTGGCCGGATTGCTCGAGCCGGAAGAAGCGCTGACCGCCGTGATCCGCCAGGCGATCGCTCTCGAAGAGCACGCCGAACCGGGGGGGATGATGGCCATCCTGGCGCCGCCCGAGATGTTCGAAGAAGACTTCCTCCGCCGCCACAGCGAGCTGGCGGCGATCAATTTCGCGTCGCATTTCATCGTCTCGGCCAAGACGCCGGAGCTCGCCCAGATCGAGGCCACGCTGAAGCAACGCAACGTCGCGCATCAGCGCCTGCCGGTATCGATCGCGTTTCACTCGCAGTGGATCGATCGCGCCAAGTCGCCGTTCGGCGCGTTCATGCGCTCGATCGAGCATCGCCGCGGATCGCTGCCGATGGTGTGCTGCGATCGCACGACCGCGCTGTCCGAATTGCCCGGCGATTACTTCTGGGACGTCGTGCGCAACCCGATCCGCTTTCGCGAAGCGGCGGTTCGTCTCGATGCGGAACGCCCGCGCCGATTCATCGACGTTGGGCCGGCCGGAACGCTCGCCACGTTTCTCAAATACAGCCTGCCGAACACGACCCGCTCCACCGTCCGCACGATCCTCACGCCGTTCGGAACCGATCAGAAGAACCTGACCGACGTGCTGGCTTCCAGCGCGAACTGAACCCCATGCGCGTATTCGCCGTCTCCGACGTTCACATCGACTACGAGGCGAATGCCGCCTGGGTGTCGAGCCTGTCGATGTCGGAATTTCAACAGGACGTTTTGATCGTCGCCGGCGACGTCACGGACACCTTGCGCAAGCTCGCCTGGTGCCTGGGCGCTTTGGCGAAGCGGTTCCGCAAAGTGCTGTTCGTCCCCGGCAACCACGACTTGTGGGTGATCCGCGACGGGCAGCACAAGAACTCGCTGCAGAAATTCGACGAAGTGGCGGCCGTCGTCGTCTCCAGCGGCGCCTCGATGGAGACGTTTCACGAAAAGGGCGTCACGATCGTGCCGCTCCTTTCCTGGTACGACTACTCGTTCGGGGAGCCGGATGACGAGCTGCGTGCGGTCTGGATGGACTATCGCGCCTGCCGCTGGCCGGCCGGGTACACGGAAAAGGACGTCACCGCGCACTTCTCCGCGCTCAATCAGAGCGTCAAGCCGAACGGCAGCAAGGTCATCACGTACTCGCACTTTCTCCCGCGCCTCGACGTCATGCCGTCGTACATCCCGAGCGTCAGCCGCAAGCTCTATCCCGTGCTCGGGTCGGCCCGGCTCGATCGGGAGCTGCGGTCCGTCAAATCGACGCTCCACGTTTACGGCCACAGCCACGTGAATCGCCAGGTGACGATCGACGGCGTGACGTACGTGAACAACGCATTCGGCTATCCCAACGAGACGCACATCGCCCAGAAGCGGCTGGTCTGCATCCATGAGTGTTAGAAATCTCCCGGCCGACGAGATCCACCTCTGGCTCGTCGACTACGACACGATCGGCGACGAGCGTCTGCTCGCCGCGTATCGGGAGCTCCTCAATGGCGAGGAGCGGGCGCAGGAGCCGCGGTTCTACTTTGCTCGGGATCGGCGGCGGTATCTCGTTACCCGCGCCTTGGTGCGCACCGTCCTCGCTCGCTATCTCGCCATCGACCCGAAAGCCTGCACGTTCTCGCCGAACGCGTACGGTCGTCCCGACATCGTGAATGCCGAGGCGAACGGCTTGAAGTTCAACATCTCCCATACGCACAGCCTCATCGCATTGAGCGTGGCGCGGGGGAGGGAAGTGGGCGTCGACGTCGAAAACGTCGTGGCTCGCGAGGCGCCGCTCGACGTCGCCGGCCATTACTTCGCGCCGGCGGAAGTGGCGGTCTTGAACGCCGCGCCGAAGCACGAACAACAGCACCGCTTCTTCGAGTACTGGACGTTCAAAGAGTCGTACATCAAGGCGCGGGGCATGGGTCTCTCGCTGCCTCTCGACAAATTCGCCTTTCATTATCCCGACGATCGGTCCGTGGGCATTGCGATCGACCCGGCGTTGGGCGACGACCCGGCGCGGTGGGAGCTCTGGCAGTACCGCGCGCAGCCCGATTATCTGGTGGCGCTCTGTGCCGAACGACTAGGTTCCCGGCCCACAGTGATCGCGCGAAAAGCCGTACCACTCCTGAGTGAAGAAATCGTCAACCTCGAGTGTCCGCGCGCGTCAAGAAACGATCCCCAACAACATATTTCCGCATTGACAGATCAGCTCGCTATCTGCCATAGTTGATTTACCAAAAAAAGTCCATCGGTCCCTTCCAATAAGTCCTTTTTCCAAAGGGCGCCGGTTGACGGGCATTCGGTAAAACGCCCGTCTCTGCCGGAGGTTTGTTTTCGGCGAACGCGAGTGGAGCCGACGGGGGCGAAGCCCTGCAAACGCGGAAAAGACATCATGACCAGCAATGATCCGGCCGTCTTCCACAAGCTGTACGGCCCGAAAAAGCCTCGCGTCATCTACTACAAGCGCGATTTTCTGGACTACACGCTGATGATCGCGCTCAGCGCGCTCGTCCTCGGCCTGTCCTACGGCCCGCTCCATCCTGCAGCGATCGCCGGCTACGTCCTCTGCGCGTTCACGCTCGTGATGTTCGTGACGCGCCACGGCGTCGAGCTGACCATTCCCCTGATCGTGCGCCGCCCTCAGGACCTTCTCTACATGTTCGTCTACAAGCTGCTGAATCCAAGGCCGATGTACTTCGTCGCCCTCGGCGTTCTGCTGCTGGAGAACGTCCTGATCGCCTACACGCCGAACCTTCCGCATCGCGTGGATTTGATGCGCAAGATCGGCATGATCCTTCTCTTCGTCCACTTCTTCGCGATCACCGTCTACCGGACCGTGATCCTCTTTCACCACCTGCGCAAGAAGGAGCTGGTCCGGGAGATCCTGGGCCAGACGGCGTGGAAGCGGGTCGTCAATGAAAAGACGAACGTCACCGTCGAGATCTTTCACGCCTACGCCACCGGCCTCCTGACGCATCTCGTGCTCCTCGCGCCGTGGTTCCTGGTGCTGCGCTACGCGAAGTTCTCCCTCCTTTTTCTGCCGGTCGTCTTCGCGCTGAACGTCTTCGTCCACGTGAAATGGCTCCTCAAGTACAACCAATGGTTTTATCGGGATCACTGGCTCGGACATAACTCGGAAATCGAGTTCCTCTACTTGCACGGAACGCACCATGATGCGATCCCATCCGCGCTCATCGCCGTCGCCGAGAACGGATTTCTGGAAGGCTTTCTCCGTTACCTCACCGCCTTCCCCGTCGCGTTCTACAACCCGATCGTCGCGTTCCTCATCACCACCATCGACGTCAAGAAGGACGTCGAGATGCACCAGTACATCCCCGGTATCTATCCGAAGATCGCGATGGGGATGATGGAATCGCTGCAGCACTCGACGCATCACTATGGCTCGATCGAGCCGTATGGCGTCGGCGTCAAGATCGATCGGCCGGGCGTGTCCGAAGCGTTCAAGAAGGCTTTTGCCAGGATCCCCGAGGGGTTGAAGAATTCGGGGAAGCTGGATGAGGAGCTGAATGGCTTCAAGTGGGACAACCCGACCCACCGATTGATCCTCACCCTCTTCCGTAAATATCACGTCTGAAAGAAGAACGGGCCATGGCGAGCAAGAACGATCCGGCCGTGTTCCACGCCCTGTACGGCGTGCGGCAGCCGCGTGCCGTCTATTACAAGAAAGACTTCGTCGACTACGCGTTGATGATCGCCGTCTGTGCGGCCGTCGTTGGCGCGACGTACGGTCCGTTGCGCGCGTTGTCGATCTTCGGCTACGCGCTTTGTGCGTTCTCCATCGTGATGTTCGTGCTGCGGCACGGCGTCGAGTGGAAGGTCCCGCTGATCCTGCGCCGGCCGCAGGATGCGCTGTGGATGATCGTCTACAAGGTGCGCAACCTGAGCGTGCCGTTCCTCGTCTCCGTGGCGCTGTTCCTCCTCGAGAACGTGCTCATTGCGGTGACTCCTCGTTGGCCGCATCACGTGGAGCTCGTACGCACGATCGCCTTGTGGATGTTCTATCTCCATCTCCTCGGCATCACCGCCTATCGCACGGTGATCATGGTCGACCATCTGCACAAGAAGGAGCTCGTGCGCGACGTCCTTCTGCAGACGTCCTGGAAGCGCATCCTCCTCGGGAAAACGACCATTACAGGCGAGATCCTTCACGCCTATTGCAGCGGCTTGCTGGCGCACATCATTCTCATGACGCCGGTCTATCTCGTGATCCGGTATGCGAGCTTCTCGCTGATCTTTCTGCCGGTCGTCGCGGCGATCAACCTCTACGTCTACATGAAGTGGCTCAAGGCGATCAACGCCTGGTTCTATCGCGACCATTGGCTCAGCCACAATTCCGAGCTCGAGTTCATCTGGCTGCACGGCTCGCATCACGATGCGATTCCGTCGGCGATGATCGCCATTGCCGAGAACGGCCTGCTGGAAGGGTTTCTGCGGCTCACGCTCGGAACGCCGGTGACGTTCTACAACCCGCTCGTGTCGATTCTGGTCCTCAGTGCGGAGATCAAGATGGACATGGATGCGCACCAGTACATCCCCGGCGTCTATCCGCGTCTGCCGTTGAAGGTGATGGAGTGCTCGCAACACTCCACGCATCACTATGGCTCGATCGAGCCCTACAGCTTCGGCATCAAAGTGGATCAGCCCGGTCGCGCAAACGAGTTCAAGCATTTGTTCGTCGGCGTTCCGGACGAATTGAAGAACTCGGCAAAGTTGGATGAAGCATTGGACGGATTCGAGTGGGAGAATCCGACCCACAAACGCCTCATGAGTCTCTATCAGCAGTATCACGTTCGACGCGAGACGGTCGTCGTCCCGCTTGCACAGAATCCCGCTACAGAGGATTGATCATGAATCTATCGTACGACTTGAAACACGCGTGGCGCCTCTTGATGAAGTCCAAGGGCTACTCGCTCATGTGCGTGGCGGTGGTCGCGCTGAGCGTGGGGCTCGCGGTCTGGACTTGTGAGCTCGTCTATAGCCAGGTGCTCAAACCGCTGGCGTTCCCGAGCTCCGGCTCCTGGTACAGCATCCAGATGGCGGCCAAGGCGGCATCGACGCCGGTGCCGGCCGTCGATGCGTACACGTATCAGGAGCTCCTGAAGCGCAGCCGCTCGGCCGATCACATCGGCGCGTTCGCGATCGCGCCCGCCGTCCTGAACGAAGGGCAGGCGAGCACGCGGCTTCGCGGCGCGGCGATCAGCCCCAGCCTCCTCTCCTCGATGCAGAGACCTCCGCTCAAAGGGCGGGTCTTCGAGGCGCGGGACGCGCAGGACGGCGCCGACTCCGTGGCCATCCTCAGCTACGACGCGTGGCAGCGCTACTTTGCCGGCAGCGCCGACATCATCGGCCGTACGACGCGCCTCAACGGCTCGCCCGTGCAGATCATCGGCGTCATGCCGCAGGAGTTCCTGGTCTTCCAGGACTTCGAGATCTGGACGCCGCTGAAGCTCCCGAACCTGGCCCGCCCCGGCGACTCCTCGCTGATCCTCTCGCCGTTCATCAAGCTCGCCGACAAGAACAAGCTCGGCGGCATCCAGAGCGAGATGAAGGGCGTGGTCGACAGCGTCAATCACGATTACCCCGACCTCTTCGACGCCAAGCGTCGCGTATCGCTGTTCCCGGCGCACCAGATGTACACGCATGCCTTCGCCCCGATCGTGACCATGGTCAGCCTCATCGCTCTCGCGGTGCTGGTGATCGGCGGCGTCAACATCAGCATGGTCTTCCTCGCCTGGCTGCTCGAGCGCAGCCGGGAGCTCGCGCTGCGCAACGCGCTCGGCGCGACGCGCGGGCGCCTCATGCGCCAGTGCCTCCTGGAGACCGCGCTCATCGTCCTCGCCGGCATGATCGGCGGCTATGGATTCGCGTGGCTCGGCGTCCGCTGGACGCAGGGCCTCAGCGATTTCGGCCGGCGCGTCAAGGCGACGGGGCGGAGCACGAACCTCCTGGAGCTGCGCCCGGCCGACCTCGTCGCCACCGTCGTTTGCGCCGTGATGATCTGGCTGATCAGCACCCTCATCCCGGCGTGGCGCATCACGAAACAAGACTCGGCGGCGGCGCTCGCCGGCAGCGGCAAGGGCACGTCCAGCCGCGGCGGCAACAAAGGCGTCGCGTTGCTCGTCGCCGTGCAGGTCGTCGTCTCCTGCATCGTGCTCGTCGTCTGCGTGAACCTCGTCCTCGCGGTCAAGCAGGAAGTGAGCAAGGCGAACGGCTTGAACAGCGCCGCCGTCACCATCGCCACCGACCCGACCGTCTTCGACTCCCGCTACTCCGAGCCGAGCGCCCGTCTGCGTTACTGGGAAGACCTGCAGACGGCGATCCGCGCGAAAGTGCCGGGCGCGCAGGTGGCGTTCACCACCGGCATCCCGACCTCTCCTCAGCGCGTCCCGGCGACCGTCGAGACGCAGCAGAGCGCGTCTGTCAAAGACGCGCTCAAGCTGCCCGTCGCCGCCGTCTCCGACGACTACTTCTCCCTCCTCGGCGTCGTTCTCCGCTCCGGACGTCTCCTCGACACCACCGACAACAGCACGTCGCTGAACGTCGCCGTGATCGACGAGAAGCTCGCGAAGCGCTACTGGCCGGATGAACAGGCCATCGGCAAACGCATCCAGCTGAACCCGACCGACAACGGCCCGTGGCTCTCGATCGTTGGCGTCGTCTCGCACGTCACTGACGGCCCGTACGGCACCGATCAGGGCTTGGTCTACCGCCCGATGCGCCAGGCCATTCCGTCGGAGTTCCGCCTGCTCGTCCGCGCGCCGAACCGTGGTGCGGACGTCCGCGACGCCGTGCGTGCGGCCGCCTTCACCGTCGACCGCGACCTGCCGCTGCAGAACCTGCAGACGCTCGACGACTACATCGCCTCGCTCAACATCGCCACCACGATGCTCGTCCCGGGCATCACCGCCATCGCCCTGATCGTCGCGCTGCTCGCCGCCTCCGGTCTGTTCGGATTGATCAGCCGCTCCGTCGCGCAGAGAACCCAGGAAGTCGGCATCCGCCGCGCCCTCGGCGCCACGCCGATGAAAGCCACCGCGCGCTTCACGCGGCAGGGGACGGTCTACCTCTTCCTGGCCATCGTCGGCCTGAGCTTAGGCGTCATGGTCATGCCGCTCCTCAGCCGCTCGATCTCGAACATCCTCGACCACGTCCTCGTCGGCACGCTCGGCGTCGTGGTCCTCATGATCGGGGTCATCTTCACTGCGTCCTATTTGCCCAGCCGCCGCGCCGTCTCACTCGAGCCGGGCGACGCGCTTCGTTATGAGTAGTCAACCTTTCCACAGCAACTTGCAAGGAGCACGATCCATGAACGCACAGCCTGTCATTCAACTGCAGAACATCAAGAAGATCTTTTTGACCGAGGATGTGGAGACTTCGGCGCTCGACAACATCAATTTGAGCATCGAGCCTGGAGAATACGTCGCCATCACCGGCCCCTCCGGATGCGGCAAATCGACGCTGCTGTCGGTGATGGGACTGCTGCATTCCGCCAGCTCCGGCACGTACATCCTCAACGGCAAAGAAGTGACCGGACTCGGCGCGGTCGAGCAGGCGCGCGTGCGCAACCGCGACATCGGGTTCATCTTCCAGGCCTTCAACCTGATCTCGGACATGAGCGCTTTCGAGAACGTCGAGCTGCCGCTCACGTATCGCTCCGACCTCACGAAGAAGCAGCGTCACGAGCTCGTCGACGCCGCGCTGGCCCAGGTCGCGATGACCGAGCGCCGCAAGCACTATCCGACGCAGCTCTCCGGCGGTCAGCAGCAGCGCGTGGCCATCGCCCGCGCGCTCGCCGGCTCGCCCCGCGTGCTGCTCGCCGACGAGCCGACCGGCAACCTCGACTCGAAGAACGCCCAGCTCACGATGGAGCTGCTCGACACGCTGCACGGACAGGGGAGCACGATCGTGATGGTCACGCACGACCCTCGCTTCGCCGAACGCGCCGGCCGCCAGATCGCGCTGTTCGACGGCAAGATCGTCGAAGACCGCCAGTACCGCGCTGTCGCTCCGACGCCGATCGCCGCGACCGTGGCCTGAGAGGTGCCGTCATGAACAGGACCGAGATTCTCGCTCTCATCGCCGTCCACACCCGGGACATCGTGCCCGGTCTCGACGCGCATCAATTCGCCGGCGACGACCGGCTCGCCGATCTCGGAGCGAACTCCGTCGATCGAGCCGAGATCGCCATGCTCGTGCAGGAGTCCCTCGGCTTGTCCGTTCCGCGCGTCGAGATGTTCGGGCCGAAGAACATCGGCGAGCTGGCCGACCTCTTCCTCACGAAGCTCCACGCCTGAAGCTTCACGACAGTTAGAAGGAGAATTTCATGATTGCCTTTGTCTTTCCCGGACAGGGTTCCCAGAAGAAGGGGATGGGGCAGGGTCTCTTCGACGAAGTGCGCGAGTACGCCGCCGTCGAAAGAGAAGTCGACGCCATCGTCGGCTACTCCATGCGCAAGCTTTGTCTCGAAGATCCGGAGAACCGGCTCAAGGAGACGCAGTTCACGCAGCCCAGCCTCTACGTCGTCAATGCGCTGCACTACTACAAGGCGATCGCCGAAGGCGCGAGCCCCGCTTTCCTCGCCGGCCACAGCCTCGGCGAGTACAACGCACTGCTCGCCGCGGGCGCTTTCGACTTCCTCACCGGTCTGAAGCTGGTGAAGAAGCGCGGCGAGCTGATGTCGCAGGCGAAGGGCGGCGGCATGGGCGCGGTGATCGGCCTCTCCGCGGCCGGCATCGCTTCGGCGATCCGCGACAACGGCCTCTCCGGCCTCGACGTCGCCAACTTCAACACGCCGTCCCAGACGGTGGTCTCCGGCCCCATGGAGGACATCCGCCGCGCCGGTCCCATCTTCGAGAAGGCTGGCGCGCAGATGTTCATCCCGCTGCAGGTCAGCGCGCCGTTCCACTCGCGCTACATGGTCGAGGCGTCGCGCGCGTTCGGCGAGTTCCTCGCGCCGATGTCGTTCTCCGCGCCGCGCATCCCGGTCATCTCCAACGTGACCGCCGAGCCGTATCCGGCCGGCAATGCGTCCGACGCGGTGAAGACGTCGCTGACGAAGCAGATCGTGAGCTCCGTGCAGTGGACGCAGAGCATTCGCTACCTGCTCAGCCGGGGCGTGACCCAGTTCCGGGAAATCGGACCGGGCAACGTGCTGACGCGCATGGTGCAGCAGATCGAACAGCAGGAACGGGCCGCCTGAGGGCGGTCCGTCGACTCCCTCCCGGCCCCGCCATCCGCCACGGCACTCGAAGGCAACCATGGCTACGACCTCCGCACGCCGCCCGTTCATCATGCAGTATCGTGCGGAGGACTTTCCGCTCTATCTGCTCTCCCTGATCCTCGGCGGCGCGCTCATCGTTCCCGCGCTGCCGCATCCCGCTCTCCAACTGCTGCTCGTCGCGACGCTCGTCTATCTCGCGGCCGTTTTTGCGATCCGGCACGGTGCGAAATTCGACGGCAGCTTTTTCCGGGTGGTGGGGGAGGGCGTCGGGCGCTACCCGATGATCGTCGCGCGCAGCTGGCAGACCGCGCGGCACGGGGTGATCCCGATCGCCGCGATCTTCGCGCTGACGCTCGCCGCCGAGTCGTTTCTCCGTCCGCAGCTGGCAGGCACGCAATGGCTTCGCACGTTTCCGTGGCAATGGGCGATCTGGGGGCCGTTTCTGTTCCTCACGTCGTTCCGGCTGGTGATCCTCGTCGCGCATTGGCTCCGCGCGTCAGTCGTGCGCGACGTGATGGAGCGCTCGCCGCAGCGCAAGAGCATCGCCCGGCTCTCGATGCCGAACCACATCTTCCATGCGTTCGTCACCGGCCTGCTCGCCCACCTCTGCCTCGTCGCTCCGTGCGTGCTGTTCTTTCAGTGGACGAATCCGACGAACCTGCGCGAGGCGTTGCTGTTCACCGGCTACGCCATCTGGACCGGCGTCGCGATGCCGCTCCGGAAGCGAAAGATCCTGGTCGGGCCGGGCGTGTTGAACAACCGCCTCGTCTATCAGAACCACCAGATCGCACATGAGTCGCGGTTCTACTTCACCGTCTTCCACGGCCATCACCACGACAGCCTTCCCTCGGCCTTGATCGGCTCCGCGGCCGGAACCGGATTTCTGGAGAACGCCGACCGCTGCGTCACCTGGCTCGATCCGCTGAAGAGCATCCTCGTCACCCAGTTCCACTGGACCTACATCATCGGCTTCGACATGGTCGTCCATCAGTACATCCCGGGAGTGTTCCCCTTCGCCAAACCGACGGTCCTCGGCGCGTCGCATCACGTGACGCACCACTTCGGCAGCGCCCTTCCCCTCGGCATCATCTTCCGCGGCTACGTCGAGCCGGGGGATCTGAAGGCCGGGTACAAGCCGAACAACAACGTGACCCGCTGGTTCGTCGAAGAGGTACAGCTCCGGGAGAAACTGAGCCCGGACCAGAGCCGCAACTTCCTCACGATTTACGACCACGGCGTCGCGAAGAACGCGCCCGCGCCGCAGGAGACTGCGGTCCCGATCGGGATCGAGTCCGCGCAGCCGGACCCCGCGCCTCTCGCCTGAATCCGCCGCCACGAGACAGAGAATGATTCATCAAGAACAACTACGCTCCTTGACCGAGTCGTATCTCAAATCGCTGATGAGTGAAGTCTCGGGCTCGCTCAGTCCCGATTTCGACTCACTCGCCGCGTTTGCCGAATTGGGACTCGACTCGTTCCACGTCCTCAAGATCGTGAAGCGGCTGGAGATGGACTTCGGCACGCTGCCGAAGAGCCTCCTCTTCGAGAACTTCCGGATCACCGACCTGGCGAACTACTTCGTCGGCTCGCACGAGGCGACGCTCGTCGCAAAGTTCGCCTCGCAGCTGAACGGCGAGACTCCGTCGAACGGAAACCGCAACGGGAACGGCAACGGCGCGCACGCGCCGAAGCCGGTCGCGATTGCGCCGAAGCCGCAGCCGCGCGTCACGAAGAGTGCCGCGAAGGCTCCGATCCGGATTCTCGAACGCGACGCCTGGGCCCATCCCGAGCTCTCGAAGCTCGTCGTGCCGCTGTTCGAGCGCTACAAGTTCGAAGGCTCCGCGTCGCGCGGAACGCGCACGATCGCTCCAAACCTATTCATCGGCAGCGACCGGCAGGGCTACTTCAACTACGGGCGCAGCGGCAAGATCGTGCTCGTCTACTGCTACACCGGCCCGCAGGAACATCTCGCCGCGCTGCGCGAGGAGATGTTCCGCTACTGCGAGGCGAACGGGTACCAGCTCAACTTTCTGAATGACAAAGACATCGACCCGATCTGCGGCAAGTCGTTCTCGGCGACGCCGTTCGGCGCGATGCAGCGCATCGATCACCTGCGCGAGTTCAACCTCGACGGCGGCCCGATGCGGCGTCTGCGTTACCAGGTCTCGAAGTTCCAGAAGGCCGGCCCTTGCCGCACCGTCGAATACCGTGCCGGCACGAACGCCGAGACCGACCAGGACGTAGCGCGCGTGATCGACAAGTGGTGCGAGGGGAAGACGATGGTCAACCCTCTCGTGAAGGAAGTGCGCGCCGAAGTGCTCTCCGGCACGCTGCCTTCCGAGCATCGCCTGTTCCTCACGTATCTCGAGGAAGTCCTGCAGAACGTCATCCTGATCACGGCGATGTCGTCGGAGATCAACGGCTATCTGATGGACCTCGAGTTCTACGGCAACGACATGCCGCTCGGCGGTCTGGAGTTCGCGATCGTGGAGATGGCCGCGGTCCTCGCCGCCGAAGGCTGCGACGTCCTGAGCCTGGGCGGCACCTACGGCTGCAAGCTCGTCGAGTCGCCCACGGCCGATCCGGAGCTCGACAAGTTCCTCGACGACCTGCGCGTCCAGAAGATCTTCAACGACGAGAGCAATCTCCAGTTCAAGAACAAGTTCCGGCCGCTCACCGTGCCGATCTTCCTCTGCCGCCCTGTCGGCAGCGGTCAGCACGACAACGTGATCGACATCATCCTGATGATCGCCGACCCGGATCGGATGCTGACGCCGGACGCCGATGCGCCCGACGCCGCTCCGGCGATCGTCGAAGAGACGCCCGCGTCGCTGGTGGCCGCCACGAACGACGCGCCATCGCTGGCCGAGGGAACGAGCCGCGAACGCGCGCTGGCCGGGAGCGGATTCAATCCGTTCCTGTTGCCCCATCCGGCCGTCGAATTCGATCTCAAGACCGACTCGTGGGCCCAGCTCGCGATGCCGGCGATCGACGCGCAGATCGGACATCTCCACGGCCAGCTGCAGCAGCAGGTGAGCGTAGACGACAGCCTGCGCGCCGTCTTCCCGTTCTCGCACTTCGTGCTGACGGTGTCCGGCCAGGCGGCGGAGCATCTCTTCTTCTCCGCTTTGGAGAAGAAAGGCGCGATTCCCCAGAACCTGCTGTTCCCGAGCACGATCGCGCATCAAATCGACAAAGGCTTCACGCCTGTCGAGCTGCCCCATGCATCGGTCTATCGCCTCGACGCGCAGGATCTGCAGAAGGCGGAGATCGATCTCGACGCGTTGCGGAGATCCGTGGCGCAGCCGGAGTCGGTTGCGTGCGTCGTCCTCGAAGTGGCGGACAACGCGTGCGGCGGCCACGCCTTGTCGACGCAGCATCTGCGCGACGTGAAAGCGGTGCTCGAGCCGCACGGCATCCCGCTCGTCCTCGACGCCACGCGCGTGCTGGAGAACGCCCGGCTCCTCATCGAACAGGATCGGGAGCAGGAAGGGAAGGGCCTCTGGACCGTCGTGCGGGAGATCCTCTCCTGCGCCGACGCCGTCATCGGCAGCCTGACGAAAGACTTCTGCGTCAATCGCGGCGGCATCGTCGCCACGAACGACGCACGGCTCTACCAACGCCTGCAGGAGCTGCTGCACGACGACGGCGGCGGCCTCGACATGATCGAGCGCAAGCTGATCGCGCTGTCGCTGCAGAACCGCAAGCACATCGAGGCGAAGGTCGCGCGCCGGATGGAAGACGTGCGCCTCATCGCGTCCGCGCTGCGCGAGATCGGCGTGCCGACCGTCCAGCCGGACGGCGGCCACTGCGTGCTCGTCGACGTCAAACAGCTCCCCGCATTCAGCCGGCTCCCCGAGCCGGTGCCGTCCTTCCTCGCCTGGCTCTATCTCGCCACCGGCATCCGCGCGGCCGCGCACAGCGTCGGGATGCAGAAGCAGACGACGCTGAACAGTCTGGTGCGTCTGGCCATCCCGGTGGGACTGAAACGGGAAGACGTCGCGACGATCATCGAGCGGCTGACTTCCGCATTCGCGACGCAGGCGAACATCCCCGAGCTCGTCGCCGATGGGAGCGTGCCGCACGCGTACGGCAGTATGCCGAAGTATCGCGTCGTGCGGCTGCACAACGCGCCGGTGGAAGAGCAGCCGATCGTTACTCCGAACAACGACGATCGCCCGACGCCGAAGCCGGCCACACGCCTGATCCAGGACGTCGCGGTCGTCGGCATGGCCGGCCGTTACCCGAAGGCGAAGAACGTCCGCGAGCTGTGGGCGAATCTCTCCCAGGGCCGCGACTGCATCGAAGACCTTCCCGCCGATCGCCGCGAGCGCCGCCTCGGGCACGGCAGCACGGCGAAGTACCGCGGCGGCTTCATCGAAGACGTCGACCGCTTCGACTCGCTCTTCTTCAACATTGCCCCCCGCGAGGCGGAGTTCCTCGATCCGCAGGAGCGCCTGTTCCTCGAAGTCGCGTGGGAAGCGATCGAAGACGCCGGCTACTACCCCGAGATCCTCGTGCCCGAGGATGCGTCGCGGAACATCGGCGTGTTCGTCGGCGCGGTTTGGTCGACGTACCAGATCGTCGGCGTCGATGAACAACGCGCCGGCAACGCGGTCGCGCCGAACTCCTTCCTCTGGAGCATCGCGAACCGCGTCTCGTATTGGATGAACCTCTGCGGGCCGAGCCTCACCGTCGATACGGCCTGCTCTTCGAGCCTGACCGCGCTCTATCTCGCCGTCGAGGCGATCCAGTCCGGCCAGTGCCCGGCGGCGATCGTCGGCGGCGTCAACCTCGACCTCCACCAGGCGAAGCTCGACATCAACCTGATCGGCGGGGCGCTCTCGCCCGACGGCGTGTGCCGCACGTTCGGCAAAGGCGCGAACGGTTACGTCGCCGGCGAAGGCGTCGGTGCGCTCTTCCTCAAGCCGCTGGAACAGGCCGAGAAGGATGGGGACCACGTCTACGGCGTGATCCGCAGCGCCGTCGTGAACCACGGCGGACGCACGAGCGGCTACTTCGTTCCGAACCCCGCCGCCCAGAGCAACGTGATCTCCGCGGCGCTGCAGAAGGCCGCCATCGCGCCGTCCAGCATCGGCTACGTCGAGGCCCACGGCACCGGCACGGAGCTCGGCGATCCGATCGAGATCTCCGGCCTGAGCCGCGCGTTCGGCGCGGACGGCGTCGCCGCCCAGACCTGCGCCATCGGCTCGATCAAGACGAACATCGGCCATCTCGAGGCCGCGGCCGGCGTGGCCAGCGTCTCGAAAGTCCTGCTCCAGATGCAGCACCGCCAGCTCGCGCCGTCTCTGCACTCCGCGGAGCTGAACGAGCACATCGACTTCGCCCACTCGCCGTTCTACGTCGTCCAGCAACTGGAAGCGTGGAACGCGAAGGACGACCAGCAGCCGCTGCGCGCGGGCATCAGCTCCTTCGGCGCCGGCGGCGCGAACGCGCACGTCATCCTCGAAAGCTACCAGCCGCGCGAAACGGTGCGCGAAGAGCCGGCGTCGGTGACGTCCTCCATCTTCCCGCTCTCCGCCCGCAACGAAGAGCAGCTGCGCGAAGTCGCGTCCCGCCTGGCCGAGCTGCTGCGCCACGAGCGCGTGGTGCTCGAAGATGTCGCCTACACGTTGCAGCAGGGACGGCGATCGTTCGAGCATCGCGTGGCGATCGTCGCCAACACGCAGGAAGAGCTGATCGAAAAGCTCGCCGCATTCATCGACGGCAAGAAGACCACGGGCGTCGCGGTCGGCAACGGCAAGAGCGGCGAGAACGTCACCCGCCTCCTGAGCCGCAGCGAGAAGCAGGAGCTCGTCCGGCTGCTGGCCCAGGGTCGCGAGCCGCAGAAGATCGCCGCGCTCTGGGCGGAAGGGATGTTCGCCGACTGGCAGGGCTTCCCCTCCCGCGGCCGCCGCGTCTCGCTGCCGACCTATCCGTTCGCGGACAAACGCCATTGGATCGGCGCATCGGCGCCGGCGGCCCGCCCCGCGCTGCGCGCAGCGGCGGCGATGCACCCGATGCTCGACTCCAACGAGTCGACGTTCGAGCGCCAGATCTTCCGCAAGGTCTTCACCGAGCGCGATTTCTTCATCTACGACCACCTCGTGTCGGACATCCCGACGCTCCCTGGCGTGGCATACCTCGAATTCGCCCGCAAGGCGGGGGAGATGGCCGCCGGCCGTCCTGTCCGCCGCATCCAGAACATCCTCTGGCTCAGCCCCATCGCCGTGCAGGGCGCCGTCCCGAAAGAAGTCTTCATCGAGCTGAAGCCGAACGGCGAGGCCGTGCAGTTCGAGGTCTACAGCGAGACCGACGGCAAGAAGACGCCCCACTCCCAGGGCCGCCTGCTCTACACGAACCGCAACGATGGCGAGCCGGAGTCGATCGACCTCGAGGCGATCCGCGC
>JAFAVZ010000473.1 GCA_019242175.1 Acidobacteriota bacterium | reverse complement strand
GCCGCGGCTGTTTACGGGGCTGTACGCCGCCTTTCGCACCGGGAATCGAGCGGAAGCGCAGCGGCTGCAGGGGCTGATTGCGGATCTTTCGGCCACGGTCGGGCTGCATACGTTTCCCGGCGTAATCAAGGAGGCGATGGCGCTTTCGGGGCTTTCGGGAGGCGTGTGCCGCCGCCCCATCGGTCCCATGCCCGCCGCCGCCCGCCAGCAACTGGCAGCCGCCATCGACGCGCTGCGCCAGCAAGGATATACGCATGAACCGGCTCGCCGCCGAACAGAGTCCTTACCTACTGCAACACGCGCATAACCCGGTGGATTGGTACGCCTGGGGGCCTGAGGCCTTCGAAAAGGCGCGCCGCGAAAACAAACCGATCTTTCTTTCGATCGGCTACTCCACGTGCCACTGGTGCCACGTGATGGAGCGCGAGTCGTTCGAGAGCGCGGCCGTAGCGGAGATCCTCAACCGCGACTTCGTGTCGATCAAAGTCGATCGCGAGGAACGGCCGGACGTCGACTCGATCTACATGACCGCGGTGCAGGTGATGACGAACCACGGCGGCTGGCCGATGAGCGTTTTCATGACGCCGGACGGCCGCCCGTTCTACGCCGGCACGTACTTTCCGCCCGTCGATCGCCATGGCTTGCCGAGCTTCACGCGCGTGCTCGGGCACGTCGCGCAGGCGTATCGCACCCGGCGGGACGAGGTCGAAGAAGCGGGCAACGAGATCCGCAACGCGATCGCGCATTCGCAGCACATGCTGCAGGCCGCGGAAGTGCTCGATCGCCATCAGCTCGACGAAGCGGCGGAGCGCATCGTCCGCAACTACGATCCGAAGAACGGCGGCTTCGGCAGCGCACCGAAGTTCCCACCATCGATGACGCTCGACTTCCTGATGCAGGTCGCGTGGCGCACCAACGACGCGCGGCTCCTCGAAGTCGTGACGCACACGTTGACGAAGATGGCGTTCGGCGGGATGTACGACCAGATCGGCGGCGGCTTCCATCGCTACTCCGTCGACGCCATCTGGCTCGTGCCGCACTTCGAGAAGATGCTGTACGACAACGCGCTGCTCGCCCGCGTCTACACACGCGCGTGGCAGTTGACGAAGGACCCGCTATTCGTGCGGATCGCGCGCGAGACGCTCGACTTCGTCGCACGCGAGCTCACGTCGCCGGACGGCGGTTTCTATTCGACGCTCGATGCCGACAGCGAGGGGGAAGAAGGCAAGTTCTACGTCTGGACGCCATCCCAAGTCCGCGAAATCCTCGGCGAGGAAGACGGCCGCGCATTCTGCGAGCTTTTCGACATTACGGAAGGCGGCAACTTCGAGGGTCATAACATCCCGCATCTCGCCTCCGACCCGGGCGACGTGGAAGACGCGAAGCGGAAGCTTTATGCGGCGCGCGAACAGCGGATCCGGCCGGGACGGGACGAGAAGATCCTCTCCGGCTGGAACGGCTGGATGCTCGCCGCCTTCGCCGACGCCGCGCTCGCCTTCGACAGCGATGCGTATCGCGAGATCACGCGCCGCAACGCCGACTTTTTGCTCGCCCGATGCTCGCCCCGCCTGTTGCGTCACGCGAAGATCCCGGCGCTGCTCGAAGACTTCAGCGGCGTCGCGTGGGGCCTCACGCTCGCGTACGAGGCGACGCACGATCGTCGCTACCTCGACGCCGCCCGTTCGTTGATGGACGACGTGCTCGCACGGTTCAAGGACGAGGAGAACGGCGGCTTCTTCGACACGCCCACCGATCACGAGCAGCTCATCACAAGACCGAAGGATCTGTTCGACAACGCGACGCCGTCCGGCAACTCCGTCGCCTGCGACGTGCTGCTCCGCCTCGCGCTGCTCTTCGGCTCCGAGGAGTATGCGAACGAGGCTACGGAGGCTTTACGCACCGTCTTCCCGCTCGCCCAGAAATACCCGAACGGCTTCGGCTTCCTTCTCGGCGTCGCCGAATGGCGCGCCGGCGCGCCGAAGGAGATCGCGCTCACCGGCTCCGGCGAAACATTCAACGCGCTGCGCCGCGTGGTGGGCGAAGAGTTCCGCCCCCATCGCGTGCTCGTCGCCGGCGAAGGATCGGCGGATCTCCCGTTGATGAAGGACCGCCCCGCGGAGCGCGCGCTCGCGTACGTGTGCGAGGCGTACATGTGCCAGGAACCGACCGCGGATCCGGAACGCCTGCGCGCGTTGCTGCGATTGTAAAAACGTAGGGCCGGCTCTCCAGCCGGCCCCATGAAATACGTCGCGGCGGCCTCGCCGCCGCATCATTCGCGACTGCGGCCGGCTGGAGAGCCGGCCCTACGTGTCTTGTGACGTACATCTGCCATGAGCCGACGGCCGATGCGGAGAGGTTGCGGGCGCTGCTGCGCGTGTCATCCTGAGCCGCGCAGACGGCGAAGGATCTCCTGATGCGGGCGATGAGCGCGCGTGCCGGGAGATCCTTCGTCGTCTGCGCGACTCAGGATGACAGGGAGCTACGGCGTCTTCGGCACCAATACCGACTCGCTGTTCGTCGGTTTGCTCTCGTTGCCGCTCTTGTCCACGGCGGTCACGGAGTAGAAGTACGTGATGCCGGGGTCGACGGAGATGTCGCTGAAGTGCTCCGCCGTCACGGGGCCGGGCGTCAGCTTCAGCTTCGTCTTTCCTTCCGTGCGGTAAACGAGGTAGCCGGCGAGGTCGGCCGCGGGCACGGCGTCCCACACGAGGCGCACGGACTTCGTCTCGACGAGCGCCGTCACGGTCGCGGGGGCGGCGGGCGGGAGCAGGTCCTTGTACGTCAGCGTCACCGGCGCGGAAGGCTCGCTCTCGATGCGAGGCAGGCCCGGCGATGCGACGGCGGTCACGCGGTAGTGATACGTCCCGTACGGCGGCGTATCGGTGTACGTCTCGCCTGCGACCGGCGACGGATTGATCGGCGTCGCCAGCTCGTCGAAGGTGTCGGAAGTTCGATACACGTTGTAGCCGACGAGCCACGGTTTCGCATCGCTCGTCGCCGCCTTGTCCGGCTTCGTCCAGGTCAGCACGGCGCCTTCCGGCTTCGCCGACGCAGCCAATCCGGCCGGTGCGAGCGGCACGTCGAGCGGGACGATCGTGGCCAGGTTCGACAGGTCGCTGTGCGAGCCGACCGTCTCGGTGACCACGGCATACGAGAGGCGCACCGCGCGGCCGTCTTTCGAGCGCAGCGCCGGCTGATCGTCGAAGGTCAGGCGCGCGCCGTTCGTCGCGGCGGGCAAGTTGGCGCCTTCTATGCTGTCAACGCGTTCCCGGAGCTTGGCGAACTGAACTGGCGTCGGAGCAGGAATCTTCTCGAATTGGTAGATCTGCGGCGGCATCGTCGGATCGATGTCTCCGGGCAGGATCGCGTTCGGATCGCGTCCCGTCGGCGCCACCGGCAGCTCCTCCGAATAGCGATACACGACCACGCGGCGGATCTCGCTCAGGCTCTTCCCCGAAGTCGTGAGCGAGGGGTAGCTCCAGGCCAGCATGACGTGCGTACCCCGCTGTGTTACAACGAGGTCGCTCGTCGCCTTCGGGATCACAGGCACCGGCGGCCGCGGATCCCCGCGTTTGCCACACGCGACGAGCAACACGAACAGCAGCGCCAGGTTCCGTTTCACCGGCGCGGATTCTAAAGGACAAACGACCTATGTGCGGAATCATCGGATACGTCGGCACCCGGGACGTGGTGCCGGTCATCATCGGCGGCCTCCGGAAACTCGAGTATCGCGGCTATGACAGCGCGGGCATCGCCGTCGTCGACGACAGCGGCGTGGAGATCGTTCGCGCCGAGGGAAAACTCACGAATCTCGAGGCGAAGCTGAACGACAAACCGCTCAGCGGCTCCTTCGGCATGGGCCACACCCGCTGGGCCACGCACGGCAAGCCGAACGAGAACAACGCCCATCCCCATCGCGACTGCAACGGCAAAGTCGTCGTCATCCACAACGGCATCATCGAGAACTTCCTCCCGCTCAAGCAGGACCTCCAGGCGAAAGGCCACGAGTTCAAGACCGAGACGGACACCGAAGTCGTCGCGCATCTCATCGAGGAGAAGATGAAGGACGGCACGGACTTCACCGAAGCCGTGCGCAAGACGCTGAAGGAGCTCGAAGGCCACTACGCGTTGGTGATGATCGACGGCAGCGCGCCGGGCACCATCATCGCCGCGAAGAGCGGCCCGCCCCTCGTCGTAGGCCTCGGCGAGAACGAGAACATCATCGCCTCGGACGTCGCGCCGCTCCTCGCCTACACGCGCAACATCATCTATCTCGAAGACGGCGAGTACGTGATCGCCAACCAGCAACAGGTGCAGGTGTTCGACGGGAACGATCGCCCCGTCGACCGCGCGCCGAAACGCATCACCTGGGACGCGGTGATGGCCGAGAAGGAAGGCTATCGCCACTACATGCTGAAGGAGATCCACGAACAGCCACGCGCCGTGCGAGACACGTTCACCGGCCGCATGTTCGAAGAGTCGGGCGAGGTCTTCTTCAACGACCTGCAGTTGACGGCCGAGGAGTGGGCGAAGATCAAGAAGGTGCACGTGATCGCGTGCGGCACTTCATGGCACGCGGGACTCGTCGGCAAGTTCCTGCTCGAAGACGCGGCGCGCATCCCCATCGAAGTCGACTACGGCTCGGAGTATCGCTATCGCAATCCGATCGTCGACGAGTCCACGCTCGTCATCGGCGTCACGCAGTCCGGCGAGACGGCGGACACGATCGCCGGCATGCAGGAGGCGAAAGCGAAGGGCGCGAAGCTGATCACCATCTGCAACGTGATCGGCGCGGCCGCGACGCGCATGGCCGACGGCGTGATCTACACGAACGCCGGTCCCGAGATCGGCGTCGCCTCGACGAAGGCGTTCACGACGCAGCTCACCGCGTTCTTCCTGCTCTCGCTCTACATACGCCAGCTCCGCGGCGAGAACCGCGACGACATCCGCTACGCGATGCACGAGATGCGCGTGATCCCGCACAAGATTGAGGACATCCTCAAGAAGCAGGAGAAGCACATCGAGGCGCTGGCCCACAAGTACTACAAGGCAAACGACTTCCTCTTCCTCGGCCGCGGCGTGCACTACCCCATCGCCCTCGAGGGCGCGCTGAAGCTGAAGGAGATCTCGTACATCCACGCCGAGGGATATCCGGCGGGGGAGATGAAGCACGGGCCGATTGCGCTCATCGATGAGAACCTGCCGGTCGTTTCCGTCGCGACACACACGCCGGTTTACGACAAGGTCGTTTCGAACCTGCAGGAAGTGAAGGCGCGCGACGGGAAGCTGATCGTGATCTGCGACGAGCACGACGAGGCGATGAAGAAGTTCGCCGACGACGTGATCGAGATCCCGTGGACCATCGAGCCGCTGCAGCCGATTCTCACCGTGGTGCCGATGCAACTGCTGGCGTACTACGTGGCGTTGCGCAGAGGGTGCGATGTGGACCAGCCGCGCAATCTCGCGAAGAGCGTGACCGTGGAGTAAACCGAGCGAACGTAGGGCCGGCTCTCCAGCCGGCCCGATGAACGGGGTCGCGGCGGGCGACGCCCGCCGCATCATTTCTCGACTGCGGCCGGCTGAGAGCCGGCCCTACATGTTGCGCGCCTCAGAATGACACCTCACGCCCTCCCCGTCCGCCCGCCCTTCGACTTCCACGCGTTGCTCGGCTTTCTCCGGTCGCGCGCGGTCGTCGAAGTCGTCGGTGACGACTTCTACCAACGCGGCGAGATCGTCGTGCGGTTCGACGGCTCCTCGCTCATCACGACGGGCGAGCCGGAGCGCGTGCGGCATTTGTTCGACGTCGATGCGGACTCGGTGGCGATCGACGCGCATCTCGCAAAGTTCGCGATGCTGAACGTCGCGGAGAACCGCGGCATGAGAGTGCCGGGTGCATGGGACCCGTTCGAGCTCGCGGTGCGGGCGATCGTCGGGCAGCAGGTGAGCGTTGCCGGCGCGACGACGTTGATGAAGCGCATCGCCACGCGTTATGGCCTCGAGCCCGCGGCGCTCGCCGAAGCAAAGGAGAGCGTTGGGATGCCGGCGGCGCGATGGGCGACGATCACCGGCCTCGCGCGCGCCGTCGCGTCGGGCGACGTGAAGCTCACGCGCGGCGCGACGCTCGACGACTCGATCAAGGCGCTGACGAGCATCAAAGGCATCGGCCCGTGGACGGCGCACTACATCGCGATGCGAGCCCTTCGCGAGCCGGACGCCTTCCCCCAGGGCGATCTCGGCCTGCGCAAAGCGGCGGGCGTCGTCACGGATCGGGAACTGTTGCGCCTCGCCGAGCCGTGGCGTCCATACCGGGCCTACGCGGCGATGCTACTCTGGCGATCGTTGTGAAATTCTCCTTCTACGACGCCCCCTTCGGCAGACTCGCCCTCGCCGCCGAGAACGACGAGCTGGTCGCCATCCGCTTCTCCGGCCAGCCCGAGGAATCGTGGGAGCTCGACGATCGCGCGCTGCGCTTCGTCGCGAAAGAGCTCGACGCCTGGTTCGCCGGCCGCGTGCAGAAATTCGACCTGCCGCTCGCACCGCGCGGCACGGATTTCCAGCTCGCCGTGTGGAACGCGTTGCAGGAGATCCCGTACGGCGAGACGACATCCTACGGCGACCTCGCCCGGCTCCTCGGTAAGCCCAGCGCGTTTCGCGCGGTCGGCGCGGCAAACGGCGCGAACCCGATTCCGATCGTGATTCCGTGTCACCGCGTGATCGGCTCGAACCGGTCGCTCACCGGCTTCGGCGGCGGGATCCCGACGAAGCGCTGGCTGCTCGATCACGAGGCACGGACGAGCGGGCGCGTGCTGCCCTTCCTCGTCACGCCGAAAATGTAGGGGCGGGCTTCAGCCCGTCCGGACCGGCTGAAGCCGGTCCCTACATTTCGCTTAGCGCGTGATCCAGCCGCCGCCGAGGCAGAGATCGTCGTCGTAGAACACGACGGCCTGGCCGGGCGCGACGCCGCGCACCTTGTGCGCAAACACCACCCGCGCGCGATCGCCGTCGAGCGGTGTGATCGTGGCCGCGACGTCTGCCATGCGGGAACGGACGCGCGCCTGCACCTCGATCGGCCCGTTCGGCGGCTCGCCCGCGATCCAGTGCACGCGCTCCGCGATCAGCTCCTCGCGCTCCAGCTTCGACGCCGGCCCGATCGTCACCCGCTTCGTGAACGGGTTCACGTCGATGACGTACGTGCGCTCCGCAGTGCCGCCGATCTGCAATCCGCGCCGCTGGCCGATCGTGAACTTGTAATAGCCGTCGTGCTTGCCGACGACGTTGCCATCGACGTCCACGATCTCACCCGCGTTCTCCCCCGGCGCGATGCCCGCCTCGGCCTCCACGATCGCCGCATAGCTGTCCGTCTGCGGCACGAAGCAGATCTCGTACGACTCCTTCTTCCGCGCCACGACGAGGCCGCCCTCTTCGGCGAGCGTCCGCACCTCGGGCTTCGTGAGATCGCCAAGGGGGAAGAGCGCGTCGCGAAGCTGATCCTGGGAGAGCTCGAAGAGGAAGTACGTCTGATCCTTCATCAGATCGCGCGCCTTGCGCAGCTCGAAGCGGCCACCGCCGTCGATGGTGATACGCGCGTAATGGCCGGTCGCGATTTTCTCCGCGCCGATTGCCTGCGCCTTCTGATGAAAGAGATCGAATTTCACGTGCGTATTGCAGAGCACGCATGGCGACGGCGTCGTGCCGTTGAGATAGCCTGCGACGAACGGCGCGATGACCTTCTCGTGGAAATTGCGCTCGAGGTTGAGCGTGAAGTGAGGGATGTCGAGCTTCCAGGCGACGCGACGCGCGTCGGTGAGGTCGTCGATCGTGCAACAGCCGCCGTAAGTGGTGTCTGCATTGTGGAGGTTGTCGTACATCTGCATCGACAATCCGACCACGTCATGACCCTCGGACTTGAGCAGGTACGCGGCGGTCGACGAGTCGACCCCACCGGACATGGCAACAGCGATCTTCACAGACGCGTATCAACGAGGCCCGCTCGAGATTGCTTCCGGGCGAGCCGTGGATAGAATGCGCGCGGAATTTCGGCATTGAGCAGCGCACAGCAGAACACCAATCCTTCGGGCCGCCTCTTCCGCGTGCTCGTAGTGGACGACGATCCCGGCATCCGCAAGATGATCGTCGCGTCGCTCAAGCGGGAAGGGATCTACGAGTTCTTCGAGGCCCCGAACGGCCGCGACGCGCTCGACCTCATGCGCGGCGAGCATCCGGATGTCGTGGTGCTCGACCTGATGATGCCGATCCTCTCCGGCTGGGACGTCCTGCGCGAACGGCAGACCGACCCCACCCTGCGCCGCATTCCGGTGATCATCGTGAGCGCGAACCGCGATCCGGAGATCGCCAACGTGGTGGACAAGGGCATCTGCGCGTTCCTGCCGAAGCCGTTCGACATCGGCGCATTGAGTGCCCTGGTCCGGACGTGTCTGGTCACGTAGGTGGTGTCATTCTGAGCCGCGAAGACGGCGAAGAATCTCCTGATGCAGGCGATACGCGCACGTGCCGGGAGATCCTTCACCGTCTTCGCGGTTCAGGATGACACGCAGCAGCTATCCCTGCTCCTGCGCGTCGATCACGGCGATCGCGGCCATGTTCACGATGTCGTTCACGTCCACGCCGCGTTGCAGCACGTGCACGGGGCGGGCGAGGCCCTGGAGGATCGGGCCGATCGCTTCGGCGCCGCCGAGGCGCCACAGGAGCTTGTAGGCGGCGTTGGCGGCGTCGAGGTTCGCGAACACGAGCACGTTCGCATCGCCCTGGAGACCGCTCCACGGATAGTCGGCGCGGGCGATGTCGGGGACGACGGCGGTGTCGGCCTGCATCTCGCCTTCGACGACGAGATCGGGCCGGCGGTCTTTCAGGATCTGCACGGCCTGGCGCACCTTCTCCGACTGCGGATGCTCGGTCGAGCCGAAGTTCGAGAACGAGATCATCGCGATGCGCGGCTCGAGGTTGAAGCGGCGAGCGGTCTCCGCCGTCAACGCCGCGATCTCCGCCAGCTCCTCTGCCGTCGGGTCGATGTTCACCGTCGTGTCGGCGAGGATGATCATGCGCCCCTTGAACATCAGGAGGTACGCGCCTGAAACGCGCTTCACGCCGGGACGCGTGCGGACGATCTGCAGCGCCGGCTTGATCGTCGCCGGGTAATAGGCGTGCAGGCCGGAGATCACGCCGTCTGCATCGCCCTGCTCCAGCATCATCATCGCGAAGTAGTTGCGGCTGTTCAGCATGCGCCGCGCGTCGGTGATCGTGACGCCGTGGCGCCGGCGCAGCTCGCTGAAGCGCTGCGCGTATTGCTCGTACTGCGGCGTGTCGAAGACGTCGACCACCGTCACCTTCGACGGATCGACCTGGTACTTCTTGAGCAGCGGCGCGACGACTTCGTGGCGCACGAGGAGAATCGGATGCGCGATCTTCTCGTCCACGAGGATCTTCGCCGCGCGAATGATCTTCTCCTGATCGCCTTCCGGGAACACGATGCGTTTCGGCGCCTGCTTCGCGCGGTCGAAGATGAGATGCATCACGCCGCGGGAACGCCCGAGGAGATGCTCCAGGCGGCGGCGATAGGCGTCGTAGTCTTCGATCGGCTGCTGCGCGACGCCGCTCTCCGCGGCCGCGCGCGCGACGGCGACCGGCACGTTCAGCAGCACGCGGTAGTCGAACGGCTTCGGGATCAGATACTCGCGGCCGAAGGAGAACCGCTCCTTCGCATACGCGCGGAGCACGGAGTCGGGAACGTCGTCCTTCGCCATTTCGGCGAGCGCGCCGACGGCGGCGAGCTTCATCTCTTCGTTGATCGTCGTGGCGCGGCAATCGAGCGCGCCGCGGAAGATGAAGGGAAAGCCGAGGACGTTGTTGACCTGGTTCGGGAAATCGCTGCGGCCCGTGGCCATGATCACGTCCGGCCGCGCGGCGACGGCTTCCTCGAAGCCGATCTCCGGATCGGGATTCGCCATCGCGAAGACGATCGGGTTCTCGGCCATCGAACGGACCATGTCCTGCGTCACGATGCCGCCGACGGAGAGGCCCACGAAGACGTCCGCACCCTGCAGAGCGTCGGCGAGCGTGCGGCGATCGGTCTCGGCCGCGAACTCTTCCTTGTACGGCGTCATCTCGATCGTGCGGCCTTTGAAGATCACGCCCTTGCTGTCCGTCAGCAGGACGTTCTCCTTGCGCAGACCCATGCGGATGTAGAGACGCAGACAGGCCATCGCCGCGGCGCCGGCGCCGCTGATCACGATGCGGATGTCTTCGATGTTCTTCCCCGCCACTTCCAGCGCGTTCTTCAACGCGGCGGCGGAGATGATCGCCGTGCCATGCTGGTCGTCGTGGAACACCGGGATCTTCATCTCCCGCTTCAGCCGCTCCTCGATCTCGAAGCACTCCGGCGCGGCCACGTCTTCGAGATTGATCCCGCCGAACGTCGGCTCCAGCGCCTTCACCGCAGCGACGAATTCATCGACGTTGCGCGGGGAGATCTCGAGGTCGAACACGTCGATGTCGGCAAAGCGTTTGAACAGCACCGCCTTTCCTTCCATCACCGGCTTCCCCGCCTCCGGGCCGATGTTCCCCAGGCCGAGCACCGCGGTGCCGTTGGAGATGACGGCGACGAGGTTGCCTTTGTTCGTGTACTTGTAGACGTTGGAGACGTCGCGGGCGATCTCCAGACACGGCACGGCCACGCCGGGCGTGTAGGCGAGCGAGAGATCGCGTTGGGTGGTGGTGGGTTTGGTGGGGACGACTTCCGTCTTCCCGGGGCGCCCTTCGGAGTGGTACTCGAGCGCGTCGTCGCGGAGGTTCGTTGCCATAGGTGGGCGATTCTATGCGCGCCCGCCGACAACGAAAAGGCCCGGCCACGGGCCGGTGCGCCGGTTGGCCTCGATGGGTGCGTCCGACGGCTGCTGTTCCTCCTGCAGCTTCATCGACCCTTTCGGCCTTGCGCATCAGAACGTAGGGCCGGCTCTCCAGCCGGCCCCTCATGCTCGACTGCGGGGCTGAGAGCCGGCCCTACGTTTACGGCTTGTCCACTTCCAAGCCTCGGCCCGCCTATGCGTCCTGCGAGACCTCG
>JAFAVZ010000136.1 GCA_019242175.1 Acidobacteriota bacterium | reverse complement strand
ACACCGCCTACTTCCGCCAGCAACTGACGGAGAAAGGCGTGAAAGTGCGGGAAGGTATCCACCCGATCGTGCCGATCATCATCGGCGACACGGCGAAGGCGATCGCGATGTCGAAGGAGCTGCTCGACCGCGGCGTGTACCTCTCCGGCTTCGGATTCCCCGTCGTGCCCCAGGGCGCGGCGCGCCGGCGTTGCCAGATCAGCGCCGCGCACACGCGCGAACATCTCGACCGCGCGATCGAGGCAATCGTGGAAGTGACGACGGCAGAGTAAAAAAACGTAGGGCCGGCTCTCCAGCCGGCCCAATGAAATACGTCGCGGCGGGCCGCGCCCGCCGCATCATTCTTGACTGCGGCCGGCTGGAGAGCCGGCCCTACATCTGCGCTGCGCGGATCACGAGCCGCTCCATGTGTGCCACGTAGTTCACCGGCGCGTGGTCGGCGATGAACTGCGGCGCCTGGATCAGCAGCCGCTGATCGTCGTACGTCGCGTCCTTGCGCAGGCGATCCGTATCCACGATCGCGAGCGACGGGTTCACGAGCATCGCCCCGCCCGACGAGACGTAATGCTGTTCGCCGGCATGACGGAAGATCGGAGGCGGCGGCAACGTCGCCACGACGTCACGGTTGTTCACGATGCGGTAGAGCTGGCGCATCTCGAACGTGTTCGCGAAGTGCGCGTCACCGACGCGCGGCCCGCCGAACGTGTACGTTGCGCGAGGCGGCTTCCGCGCCGCGGCAATCGTGGCCAGAGCGGCGCCGAGGCTGTGGCCCGTGTAGAAGAGCGGAACGGTCATCGTGGTGAGCAGACCTTCGATCTCTTCCCACACGAGATTCAGCGCGCGGCGGAAGCCGGCGTGCACGAGGCCGGGACCTTCCCACGGCACGGGCACGGAGTTGATGTTCGTCAGCCAGTCGCGGAACTCCTCCGAGCCGCGGAACGCGAGGATGCCCATCGGCGGATGGATTGAGCCGGGCGCCGACTCGATGATCGCCCCCTGCGTACCGTCGACGTCGAACATCTCCCGCTCGATGAACCCCACCTCGGCCAGGATCTGGCGACGGTCCAACGGCAGCTTCCGCGTGGCGCCGTGACGGTAGATGAGCCTGCTCATCTCGCCCAGCCACCAGGCATTGATCGCGCTATAACGCGTAGAGGCCACATCGAACGGAACGTTGCGATGCTTCTCGAAATACGAGGTGCCGTCGCCCGGCACGGTGACGCCCTGCCACGAATTGTCGAATTCCAAGACGGACCCTTTCTTTATGCTAGGAGGGACGCGGACCGGCGATTCCCGGAAAGCGGAGCATAAAATGACGTCCGTTCAGCAATCGTCAAAGAAAGCAAAATGAATCGCATTGGAACCGCTGTCGACGCCGAGCCGTCGCGGGGATTCGTCTCCCTGCGCGACGGCATCGAGTCCTTCCTCCGCTTCGCCCGCGGCCGCGTCTGGCGCGAAGCGTCGCCACGCGAGCGACTCCAGGCGATCTCGATCTCCGTGCGCCGCCCGTCCCTCGACGCCATGCGCGAGAGCGAGCGCCGCTACCGCGATCAGGACGCGAAGCGCCTCTATTACCTCTCGATGGAGTTCCTGATGGGCCGCACGTTGGGGAACAACCTCTCCAACCTCGGCCTCTACGACGACGCCCGGACGGTCGTCTCCGACCTCGGCGCCGATCTCGAAGAGCTGCAAGCCCTCGAGCCGGACGCCGCCCTTGGCAACGGCGGCCTCGGCCGCCTCGCCGCCTGCTTCCTCGACTCCCTCGCCACGCTCGACTACCCCGGCTTCGGCTACGGCATCAACTACGAGTTCGGCCTGTTCCGCCAGTCTTTTCAGGACGGCCGGCAGCTCGAGCGCCCGGACCACTGGCTCGAAGGCGGCTCGCCGTGGCTCATCGAGCGCGTAGATGAGGCGGTGCGCATCCCGGTCTATGGCCGCATCGCGCACAGCGTCGACAAGAACGGCGCGTATACCCCGGAATGGGTCGAGTCGAAGGAGCTGATCGGCGTGCCGCACGACATGCCGATCGTCGGCTTCGGCGGCCGCACCGTGAACGTCCTCCGTCTCTTCACTGCCCGCGCCTCGGACGAATTCGACATCGGCATCTTCAACTCCGGCGACTACATCCGCGCCGTGCAACAGAAGATCAGCACCGAGGCGATCTCGAAGATCTTGTATCCGTCGGATGCGGTGGCGGCCGGACGCGAGTTGCGGCTGCTGCAGGAGTACTTCCTCGTCGCGTGCTCGGTGCGCGACATCGTACGGCGCTTCAAGGAGACGCACGAGTCGCTCGCGGACTTCGCGAGCAAGACGGCGATCCAGATGAACGACACGCACCCGGCGCTGACCGTCGCCGAGCTGATGCGCGTTCTCGTCGACGAAGAGAAGATGGCGTGGGAGACGGCGTGGAGCATCACCGTCGCCACGCTCGGCTATACGAATCACACGCTGTTGCCCGAGGCGCTGGAACGGTTTCCGATCGAGCTGCTCGACCGCGTGGTGCCGCGCCATCTGCAGATCATCGGCGAGATCAATCGCCGCCTGTTGGCCGAGACGGAGCGACGTTTTCCGGGCGAGCCGCAGATGCTGCAACGCGTGTCGATCGTCGGCGATGGCGACGTCCGGATGGCGAACCTCGCGATGGCCGGCAGCCACTCCGTGAACGGCGTCGCGGCGCTGCATTCGGAGCTCGTGAAGACGTTCCTCGCGCCGGAGTATTACCGCCTCTATCCCGATCGCTTCAACAACAAGACGAACGGCGTGACGCCGCGCCGCTGGCTGCTGCACGCGAATCGTCCGCTCGCGGCGCTGATCACGAAGTCGATCGGCGACGACTGGGTGCGCGATCTCGACGCCTTGCGCCGTCTGGAATTGCTCGCCGACGATGCGTCGCTGCTCGAGCGCCTCGACGGCGTGAAGCGGCGCAACAAAGTCGCGCTCGCGGTGCTGACGAAGGAGTTGACCGGCATCGCCGTCGATCCGCTCTCGCTTTTCGACGTCCAGATCAAACGCATCCACGAATACAAACGGCAACTGCTCAATGCGCTGCACGTGATCCATCGCTATTGGGAGATCGTCGAAGACGGCAAGCTGCCCACGCAGCCGCGGACGTTTTTCTTCGCCGGCAAGGCCGCGCCGGGCTACTTCATGGCGAAGCTGATCATCAAGCTGATTCACTCCATCGCGGAGGTCGTGAACGCCGACCCGAAGACGCGCGACCTGCTGCGCGTCGTGTTCCTGCCCGACTACCGCGTCACGCTGGCCGAGGCGATCATGCCCGCGGCGGAGCTGAGCGAACAGATTTCGACGGCGGGGACGGAGGCGTCCGGCACCGGCAACATGAAGCTCGCGCTCAACGGCGCGCTGACGATCGGTACGCTCGACGGGGCGAACATCGAGATCCGCGACGAAGTGGGCGAGGAGAACATCTTCATCTTCGGCCTGCGCACGCACGAAGTCCGCACGCTCCTCGCCAACGGCTATTCGCCCGATCACTACCTCGGCGCGCACCGCCACCTGCGCCGCATCATCGACTCGATCGCCTCCGGCCACTTCTCCCGCGGCGACCGCGATCTGTTCAAGCCGATCATGGCGAAGCTGCTGTCGACCCGCGACGAATACGTGCACCTCGCCGACCTCCAGCCGTACATCGAGAAACAGTCCGAGGTCGACGCCGCATACGCCGACCGCCCGCAATGGCTACGGAAGTCGCTGCTGAACATCGCGCGCATGGGCAAGTTCTCGTCCGACCGGACGATCCGCGAATACGCGACCGACATCTGGAAGATCAAGTCCGCGGTGATCGGAAACTTCGCACACGCGGCGCTGGGGGAGTAAGGGCGACAAACGTAGGGCCGGCTCTCCAGCCGGCCCAATGTTGATGCTGGGCCGGCTGGAGAGCCGGCCCTACATTTTCTACCCCAGTCCCCGCACCAGCGCATCGAAAGCCTTCCGGATGATCGCCTCGTCGAACACGGTCTCCGTTCCGTTCCGTTCGGCCAGCATCCGATCCCGGATCATCCCCTCGGCGGCGCCGAGCAGGGCGGAGGCGAGCACGTTACCGGGGATGTCGGTGCGCAGCGCGCCGTCGGACTGTGCGCGGCTCACGAGCGAGCAGAAAAGCTCGAAGAACTGCGTGAAGCCCTTCGAGATCGTCACCTCGCTGCCGCGGATCCGGCGGCCTTCGAACAGGAACAGGAACGCGAGCTCGCGGTCGCCGCTGAACACCTCGATGAAGTGGCCGAGGACGTTCACGATCGTCGCGCCGCTGGGGGAGCTCTCGGCGACGATCGCATTGATCGACTGTGCGAGCCCGAACCAGGCCTCGTTGAAGATCGCCTCGAGCAGGCCGGCCTTGCCGCCGAAGTAGCGGATCAACTGCGACTCGGAGCTGCCGGATTCGCGCGCGATCGTCGCGGTCGACGTCTGCTCGTAGCCGAGGCGGCCGAAGAGCGATTTGCCGGCGGCGAGGAGGCGGGCGCGGGAGGTTTGCGTGCTGTCGCCGTCGATGGCCATTGGAGCCGCAATCTATGGTAGTGGTGGCAGTACTGTCAAAGTGATCGGTGTCGGATTTCAGCCCACCAATTTCGACGCGTGCTGGTAGACTTCGCCCGGGTTGCTATTAAGGCGATTCTTCGGTATTTCCATGCGTATCATCCCCCGGCGCTACCGCTTCGCGCTTGCGAGCGTGGCGTCCATCGCGCTCCGTCCGCTCGTCCGCCGTAGCTCCACTTTCCAACTCCAGCGCGACAGCTATCGGATGGACACGGAGCGCGAGGTCGCGTTGCTCCACGCGCTCAAGTCGATGACCAACGCCGGCACGCGTTTCGACGCGCCGCTCACCGTCGTCAATGCCGACAAATTGGCCGAGGCGATCGATGCGGGGCGGGGCGTCTTCATCGCCACCATGCACATGGTGCTCAATGCGTTCGTGTTGCGGCATCTGTACAACATCGAGATCATCCCGTACGTCTTCGCCAACACGCCGATCTCGATTCTCGGCACGCCGCATGTGACGCACATGATCGCGCCCACTCCGGGCTCCGTGATGGAAGCGCGCCGCCTGTTGCGCGAAGGAGAGATCGTCGTCGCCATGCTCGACGAGGCAGGAGCAGACGACAGCGGGCGCATCGTGAGCTTCGACACGCCGGTCGGGCCTCTGCGGATTCGCGAGACGCTTCTTCACCTCGCGCACCGGTGCGGCGCGGCCATCTTCTTTCTCTCCTCGTACCAGAACGACGAAGGCGGCATTACTGCCGACCTGCAGCCGGCCGGCGAGGCCCCGGTCGAGGAGTTCGTCGCCTTCGTCCGCGGGCACGCACGCGGGTAGAATGAGCGGCACTTGGCCCGTCGATTCCGCGATCTGTCGATCCGCAGCAAGTTGATGACCGGCTTCATGTTGACGAGCGTCGTGGCGCTCCTCATCACGATGGCCGCGCTCGCCGTGTACGATCGCGGAGCCGTCCAGGACGAGATCCGCAGCGACGTCAACGTGCTCGCGGGCGTCATCGGCGAGAACGCCTCTTCCGCCCTCGTCTTCAACGACCAGCAATCCGCCGCGCAGACGCTCGCCGCGTTTCGCGCCCAGCCGAACATCGTCACCGGCGCGCTCTACGACCGCAACGGCAAGCTCTTCGCCGCGTACGGCAAGACGCCGCCCGACACCGCGCCGCCAGACGGCACGCAGATCGAGCGCGCCTACATCGGCGTCGTCCGCCCCGTATTCTTCAGCGAGTCGCGCGTCGGCTCGGTCTACGTTCGTTCCGACCTCTCCGCGATGTTCGAGCGGCGCCAGAAGTACCTGCAGATCGCGGCGCTCGTCCTCGCCGGCGCGGCGTTCGTCGCGTTGATCCTTTCCGCGCTCTTCCAACGCATCATCTCCCGCCCCATCCGCCGCCTGCTCGACGTCGAGAAGCACGTCTCCAAGACGAAGGACTACTCGCTGCGCGCGGAGAAGCACGCCGATGACGAAGTCGGCAAGTTGATCGACGGCTTCAACGAAATGCTCGGCGAGATCCGTGCGCGCGACGCCGAGATCTTCGAGCGGCATCGCCAGGAGATGGCGCTCGCGCGTTCCATCCAGACCTCCGTTTTGCCCCGCACGTTCGAGCTGCCGGGCTACGACGTCTCGGCGATCATGATGCCGGCGGAAGAAGTCGGCGGCGACTTTTACGAGTTCCGCCCGACGAACGGCGGCGCATGGCTCGGCGTCGGCGACGTCACCGGCCACGGCGTCACCTCCGGTCTCATCATGATGATGGCCCAGTCGATGTTCACCATGCTCGTCGAGCAGAACGGCCACGCCTCGCCAGCGCACTTCCTCGCGCTGCTCAACCGCGCGATGTACTACAACCTCCGCGAGCGCCTCGATCAGGACAAGTTCATGACGATGGTCGTCGCGCACATGGATCGCAGCGGCCGTCTGGTCTACGCCGGCGCGCACACCGACCTTCTCGTGTGGCGCGCGAAGAAGAACGAAGTCGAGCGCCATCCGACGGACGGGCTGTGGCTCGGCGTCGCGGAAGACATCGAAGGCGCCACGCGCGACCGAGTGATCGACCTCGAAAGCGGCGACGTCGCGCTCTTCCACACGGACGGCGTGACCGAGGCGCGCAATCGCGAGGGACAATGCTTCGATCTGCCCCGCCTCACCGCCCGACTCGCCGCATTGCACGAGCGGGAGGCGTCGGAGATCGTCACCAGCATCGCCAACGAGGCCTGGAACTGGGCCGGCAATGAACCAACGGATGATGTGAGCGTCATGGTGGTGAAGAGGAGATGAGATGAATCGTCCGCCGTTGTCGTCGGATTACGTCGAGATGCGATTCGGGCCGCGCTGGACGTACATCAGCTCCGTCCGCAAGTTCGTGGCGAGCTTCTTCATGATCGGCCTGGCGGACAAAGAGCGCGCCGAGCAGATCTCGATGGCCGCCTCGGAGCTGCTCGAGAACGCCGTGAAGTACGCGTCCGAGGAAGAGGGCTATCTGAAGATTTCGATCGCCAAGGCGGCGAACGAAGTCGACGTCTGCGTGAAGAACGAAGCCGAGTCGCATCACATCAACACGCTGCGCCGCGAGTTCGCGCTCATCCACGCCGGCGAGCCGGAACAGATCTATCTGAAGAAGATGGAGGAAGCAGCGATGACCGAGGGCCAGAGCCGCCTCGGCCTGATCCGCATCCTCTACGAGGGCGGCGCGAAGCTGCGCCTCGACATCAACGAGTCGGAAGTGTCGATCCACGCGATCTTCCCGCTGGAGACCCTATGACGAACGAAACGCTGGCCCAGCTGAAGACCGACGGCCTGACCGTGACGCCGCGCCTCGGCGAGAACGTGATGCGCGTGACCGCGATCGGCACCGTCGAGATGCGCGATCCGGGCGAGACGCTGACGCCTTACTGGAACGGCCTCGATGACGAAGCGCGCCGCCGCGGCATCAAGCGCGTGGAGCTCGACGTGAAGGACCTGAACTACATGAACAGCTCCGGCATCCTCACGCTCGTCCGTTGGATCACGCGGGCGAAAGCGCACGAAGGTGCGGACGCCTATCAACTTTTCGTGTATTACGACGGCAACGTGACATGGCAGCGGACGTCGATTCCGACGCTGGCGAAGCTGGCGCCGCAGGTCGTCGTCCCGACGGAGATCAATGGCTGAACGACAGCCCTGGGGCGGATTCGAACTGGCGTGCCCGACGTGCCGCGCCTCGGTGCGCGCCATGGATCGGTTCTGCAGCCAGTGCGGCTCCGCCTTGCCGCCGCCCGCGCGGCCGGAACGCCCGTCGACGATGCTCGCCGATGAGGCGCCGACGTTCGTCTCGACAGCGGACTTCGACGACAAGCCGTCGATGACGTTGCCGACGCTGATCGCCGAGGAAGGGCAAGGCCGCGACACGATCCTGCGCTCGGCGAAACGCGCCCGCACGCGCGACGCGGCGGCCGCGCTCGAGTTGATGCTGCAGCCTGGCGCGGTGTTCGGCCGGCGCTATCGCATCCAGCGATTCCTCGGCGCCGGCGCGATGGGCTACGTCTGTTCGGCGGTCGACGAATCCATCGATGAGCTGATCGCGTTGAAGGTCCTCTCCGCGCCGATGCAGGAGGATCCCTCGGCGTTCGAGCGCTTCAAGACGGAGCTGAAGCTCGCGCGCCGCATCCGCCATCGCAACGTCGTGCAGACGTTCGATCTCGGATTCGCCGAGGGGTATCCGTTCATCTCGATGGAGTACATCGATGCGGACAACGTGCTGAAGCACCTCGCGCGTCGCCATCACTTCGATGAGCAGACCGCGCTGAACGTGCTCCGCCAGGTGCTGCGCGGGCTGCGCGCCGCGCACGATCTCGGCATCGTTCACCGCGACATCAAGCCGGAGAACATCCTCCTCAACAAAGACCGCATCGCGTTCATCACCGACTTCGGCGTCGCGACGTCGGAGAACCTGGTGCGCAGACGTCGCGAGTACGCCGGAACGCCCGACTACATGGCGCCGGAGCAGTGGCGTTTCGAAGACGTCGCGCCGGCGACGGACATCTATTCCGCGGGCGTG
>JAFAVZ010000122.1 GCA_019242175.1 Acidobacteriota bacterium | reverse complement strand
GGCTACATCAAGTCGACGCTCGAGGCGCAGAAGTCGAGCGACGAGCGATACCGGCGTCTCGTCGAGCTCGCCCCCGACGGCATCATCATGTGCACGAAGGCGAACATCAAGTTCGCCAACTCAGCGGCGCTTCAACTCGCCGGCGTGAAGTCGCGCTACGACGTCGTCGGAGCGCCGATCTCGCAATTCCTCGAATTCGAGCTCCGCAACGCCGAACAGGCGGTCGGCGTGCCGCGCGCCGCGCGCTGGAAGCGAAAGGACGGGACGGTGCTCCAGGTGCAGGTGTCCGAGATCGCCGATACGCGCGACGGCTCGGCGCAGTATCTCGTTCGCGACGTCACGGAGATCAAGGATCGCGAAGCCGCGCTCGCGCACCGCGCCGAGCATGACTGGCTGACGGGACTGGTGAATCGCGCACGGTTCGAGTCGCGGCTGCACGAGTTGCTGACGACGACGAACGCCGGCCCGACGCGTCTCGGTGCGTCGCGCCAGGTCGCCGTACTGTTCATCGATCTCGACGGATTCAAGCCGATCAACGATCGCTATGGGCACGCGGCGGGTGACGCGGTCCTCGTCGCCGTGGCCGAGCGCCTGAAGGATTCGACGCGCGGCAGCGATCTGGTCGCGCGACTCGGTGGCGACGAGTTCGCGATCCTGCTCGAAGTGCGCGACCACGGCGAAGTCACACTCGTGGCGGAACGCATCCTCGCGTCGCTCGAGCGTGCCATCGTGCACGATGGCGAGGAGATGAAGGTCGGCGCGAGCATCGGCGTGGCTGATACGCATGTGGGCGGCGAAGCCGAAGCGATGACGGCGGGCGAGCTCCTTCATGCGGCGGACCTGGCGATGTACGCCGTCAAGCAGAAGACGAAGGCAGGAAGAGCGGCCTAGCGCCGGCGCGCGTAAATTGCGCGCCATGGCTACCCAGACCCGCGCCGAGCGGAAAACGACCGCCGGCCTGACGCGCGATCAGCTGGTCGCCGCATACAAGACGATGCTTTTGTCGCGCCGCCTCGACGACAAAGAGATCCAGCTCAAACGGCAGAACAAGATCTTCTTCCAGATCTCGGGCGCCGGACACGAAGCCATTCTCACCGCCGCCGGTTTCGTGCTGCGGCCGGCCTACGACTGGTTTTATCTGTATTACCGCGATCGCGCGCTGTGTCTCCAGCTCGGCATGACGGGCAAAGAGATGCTTCTCTCCGCGGTCGGCGCGGCGAACGATCCGAACTCCGGCGGCCGCCAGATGCCTAGTCACTGGGGGCACAAAAAGACCAACGTCGTGTCGGGGTCGTCGCCTACCGGCACGCAGTTCCTGCAAGCCGTCGGATCCGCCGAAGCCGTCATTCGCGCCAAGCAGCTGGGCATCACCGAGGGATTCGAGAAGGATGAAGTCGTTCTCTGCACCACCGGTGACGGAACGACGAGCGAAGGCGAGTTCTGGGAGGCGTTGAGCAACGCCTCCAATCTCAAGCTGCCGATCGTGTTCCTCGTCGAGGACAACGGCTACGCGATCTCGGTTCCAGTCGAGGTGAACACGCCCGGCGGGAGCATCTCGAAGCTCGTGACGCAGTTTCCCGGGCTGTACGTCGAAGAGGTCGACGGCTGCGATCTCATCGCGAGCACCCAGGCGATGCAGCGTGCGGTCGACTACGCGCGCAAGCGCAACGGTCCGGCGCTCGTCCATGCGAAAGTCATCCGTCCGTATTCGCACTCGCTGTCGGACGACGAGGCGATGTACAAGACGCCCGCCGAACGCGCGGAGGAGGCGTCACGGGATCCGGTGGCGCAGTTCCCCAAGTGGCTCGTCGCGGAGGGCTACTCGACCGAAGATGAGATCAAGAAGATTCAGGACGAGGTCGAAGCGGACGCTCTGGCGGCTACCGACGCCGCGCTGTCCGCGGAGCAGCCCGGGCCCGAGACGATTCTCCAGTTCCTGTATTCGCCGGACGTCGATCCGACGAGCGAGCAGTTCGATACCGAGGACGATCCGCAGTTCTCGGGCAACGAGACGACGATGGTGGACCTGCTCAACGCGTGCATGCGGGACGAGATGCGGCGCGATCAGAGGATTCTGATGTTCGGCGAGGACGTCGCCGACGTGTCTCGCGAAGAGAACCTGGGCAAGGTCAAGGGCAAAGGCGGCGTCTTCAAAGTGACCTGGGGGCTGCAGAAGGAATTCGGCAGCGCGCGCGTCTACAACTCGCCGCTGGCCGAAGCGACGATCGTCGGGCGCGGCATCGGCCTCGCGATCCGCGGCTTCAAGCCCGTCGTCGAAGTGCAGTTCTTCGACTACATCTGGCCCGCGTACATGCAGCTGCGCGACGAGCTCGCGACTATGCGCTGGCGCTCGAACGGAGAATTCGCCGCGCCGATGGTCGTGCGAACGACCTACGGCGGCTACATCCGCGGCGGCATCTATCACTCGCAGACGGGCGCGTCGATCTTCACGCACTGCCCCGGCTTGCGGGTCGTGTGTCCGGCGACCGCGCTCGACGCGAATGGCCTGCTCCGCACGGCGATCCGTTGTGAGGATCCCGTGATCTTCCTCGAGCACAAGCACCTGTATCGGCAGACGTACAACAAGGCGGCGTATCCGGGCCCGAACTTCATGATCCCGTTCGGCAAGGCCAAGCGCGTACGCGAAGGATCGCATGTCACGGTCGTCACCTACGGCGCCACGGTACAGCGTGCGTTCGCGGCGGCGAATCAGCTGGCCGATGAAGGCGTTTCGGTGGAGGTGCTCGATCTCCGCACCTTGTCCCCCTGGGACGAGGAAGCGGTGTTCGAGTCGGTGAAGAAGACGAGCCGAGCCGTGGTGGTGTACGAGGATGCGCTGTCGTGGGGGTATGGGGCGGAAATCGCCGCCAGGATCGCCGACGAGTGCTTCCCCTGGCTCGATGCCCCCGTGAAACGCGTCGGCTCGGCCGATACGTGGGTGGGCTATGCACCGCGCCTCGAGGACGCGATCCTGCCGCAAATCGACGACGTGAAGAGGGCTTGCCGCGAAATCGTGGAGTTCTAGCGCACGAGCTCGGCAGGCGAGAGCGGGCCGGCCCTGGGGCCGACCCGCTCTTTTCTCAGACACAATGTCCGCTTAAACGCCCGGTTGTGCACAAGAATGTCCCACCGGGTTGCGTTGTGACGTGTATCACCCGAAGTTAGCGGTCCTTTCTAGTATGGCTGGCGCCCGGCTAAGCCTCCCACCCGCGCCCGCTGCTCCCTCTGAGGTCGCTAATGTCGCCGACGACATCTCGACTCGTTCTCGCCGGCGTGGCACTCGCCGGCCTGGCTGCCTGCACCGACACCAAGAACATCGACGCACCGATTCCCGCCGGTAAGAGCGTCGGGGCCATCGAGCTGAATCCGGTGTTCTCGCAGTCGGCCCGGACGGTGGCCGCCAGCCTTGGCGATTTCGGCCTCACCTTCGATCGCGTCCGCATCATCGTCCGGAACAATCCGG
>JAFAVZ010000249.1 GCA_019242175.1 Acidobacteriota bacterium | reverse complement strand
CTACGTTTGTCATCCTGAGGCGCGGAGACGCCGAAGGATCTCCCGGCAGGAGCAGCGGCGCCCGTGGCAGGAGATCCTTCGCCGTCTGCGCGGCTCAGGATGACAGGAGGGCTCGCGGCCGAGGCTTGGCCTTCTTCGTGATCAACGTAGGGCCGGCTCTCCCGCCTGCCCCGTGACGAACCGTCGCGACGGGCGACGCCCGCCGCATCATGCTCGACTGCGGCCGGCTGAGAGCCGGACCTACGTTTGTCATCCTGAGGCGCGGAGACGCCGAAGGATCTCCCGGCAGGAGCAGCGGCGCCCGTGGCAGGAGATCCTTCGCCGTCTGCGCGGCTCAGGATGACAGCGATCGCGAGCATCGCGAGAACGCCGAGTCGCAACCGATCGCTCATCGTCACCTCAAAACGTAAGAATCAAATTCGCAAACGCGTGGTAGAGGGTTCCCTGGGATTCGTAGATGTCCTTGAAGCCGGCGCTGGGAACGAACGCGGCCGCGCCGCCGACCACGATCACGTTCTGGTTCAGGAATGGGCGGTACTTGAGGCCGAGCGAGACGTCCGTCCCGAGCTCCTTGCGGATCCCGCCCTGGAACAGCACCTCCTCGAGCGGTTCCGTCGCGTCGAGGCGGATGTAGTTCGCGGTGAAGATCGTCTTCAGGCGCGGCGTGAGGTCGGCGTCGAGGCCGACGCTCGCGATCTGCACGCCGGGGTTCACGTAGTTCGGCTGCCCTTCGTCTTTCGAGCTGCGCAGCGACGGCAGGAGCGAGCCGCGGTCGACGAGCGCGACGCCGGTGCCGGCGAGGCGGATGCCGAGGCGGTTGAAGAAGGAGAAGCCGCCGCCGGCGAAGGCGGGCGCGTCGTAGATCGAGTCGAAGCCGCGCGCGCGGCGGTCCCGCGGATCGCGATCGCCCGTCGCATAGAACAGCGCGACGCGCGGCCGCAGCCAGTCGCGATCGTAAGAGACTTCGATCGCGGCCATACCGGCGCCGATGCGCACCGCGTCGCCGTCCTTCAGCTCCGGATCGCGTCCGGCGATCGGGTTGAGTGAGTCGCGGCCGAAGACGAAGTACGCCGCCTGGTCGATGTTGAAGCGGCCGATGTGTCCGAGGCCCGCCTCGCCCACGTACGTGGCCTGGATGTCGTGCGGCGTGTAGTCGCCGATCGGCGCGGGGCGCACGAGGATGCCGTTCTTGTCGTAATGGAACGACGCGTCGTCGCGCACGTGGTGCAGCGAGAACTGTTGCGTGTAGCCGTGCACGCCGAAGTCCTGCAAGTACACGTTCGCGATCGCTACCTGCTGATCGCGGCGCTCGAGCGTGTTGAGGCCGGAGTTCGTGTCCTTCTCCAAACGGTCGAACGCGGCGAGGTTGTACTGGATCCGGTTCGAGCGCCAGTTGCCGAAGACGCGCGCGCCGAGGTTGGTGTCGTTGAAGATGAAGCCGCGGAAGTCGCTGTTGAACGGCTGGATGCCCGCGCGCACGGAGAGGAAGTCGTAGCTCGGCGAAAGATCGCGCAGCTTCCGTTCGTAGAACAGCTCCTGCAGCGCGATGTCGCCGTCGTTGCGCTTCGTGCCGCGCTGCACGTCCGGCTTCAGGATCGCGTTCTCCGCGACCTTCACCATGTTCAGGTTGAAGATGACCGTCGCCTTGACGCGTTGCGTCACCGGCTTGAACGCGGTGTCGCCCTGAAACAGATCGAACGAGAAGTCGAGGTTCTGGTTGAAGACGCCCTGGTCGCGATCGCCGAAGAATCCGATGCTCCCCGGCTCCGCCGTGCTCACCCCCGAAGGAGTAGGCACCGTCCGAGCCTCGGCCAGGCTGTCGCTGATGCCGGTGAAGACGAGGAACCAGTCTTTGCCGAAGATCGGAGAGTCGCCTTTGAAGAGATTGCGGTTGTAGGGATCGAGCGTGCCGCCGCGCGATCCGATCGCGCGCGCTCGCGGCGCTTCGTCCAGTTCGTACGGCGGCGGGACGATGCGCCAGCGGTCGGTCATCTCCAGATACGGCTCCGGCGCCGGCTGCACCGCCTCGCCGTAACGGACGCTCTCCTCGATGCCCGACTGCCGTTCGACGAGCCCCGGCAATTGCACGCGCACGATCTGCGTGGAGGTCGCGCCGCCGGCGGTGATGGTCGCGACGTACGTGCCGGTCTTCAACGGCGCGGTCCAAAGCACTGACCATTTGCCGCTCGCGTCCGCCGTCGTCTGCGCCTGTCCGCCGCCGTCGATGACGACCATGACCGGCGCATTCGGCGCCGCGGTCCCGGTGATGGTGAACGGGATCGCGTCGGCGAAGATAGGGGGCAACTCCTGCTGCGCCATTGCGGCAACGGCAACGAAGAGGAGCAGCAGCCCCAGTGTCATTCTGAGCCGCGGAGACGGCGAAGAATCCGTACCGATTTTGCGCCGCGCACGAAGGTACGGATCCTTCGCTTCGCTCAGGATGACACCGACTGCTGCCGCTTTCGCCGAAGCCGGCGAGGACGCGAAGACTCGTACACCGAACGTAGGACCGGCTCTCCAGCCGGTCCGATGAACGACGGTCGCGGCGGGCAGCGCCCGCCGCATCATTGTTGACTGCGGCCGGCTGAGAGCCGGCCCTACGTGCCCCCTCACGAGCACGGCTTTCCTCCGCACTCCGTCACGCCTTCCGGTTGCCGTGGGAACTTGAACATCGGGAGCCGCACCTTGCCGTTCTTCACCTGATCGGCCCAGCGGTTCTTCGGCGGGAGGAGCGACCCGGCGGCGAGGTACGTCACGTAGTCGTCCTGTTCCACGCCGTCGCCGGAGAC
>JAFAVZ010000163.1 GCA_019242175.1 Acidobacteriota bacterium | reverse complement strand
TCGACGCGACGTCCCTCGCGTCGCTCACCGCCGGCAACGTTGCCGCGACCGATGGCTTGGCCAAGCTCATCGGCGAAAAGGAGTTCTCCATCCTCTTCCACGAAGGGGAGCGGGACAACATCCACATTTCGCTGGTGGCACAGCGGGTCATCCTCGTGGTGATCTTCGATGAAAAGTCGTCTCTTGGTCTGGTTCGTCTCCGGGTGAAGAAAGCTTCCCAGGAGCTGGAAAAGACGTTCGAGGTGATTCTGCGTAAGGCAGAGGCGGAACAGGGATCAAACGCGAACCGCTTCGACTCTCCTTTTGCCGAGATCACCGACGAAGATATCGACAGCCTTTTCAGTGAGTGAGCGGCGTGAAGGCGGCCTCGGGGCCAAGCGGATAGAGTGACGTGACCTTCATCAATTACGCAGCGCGTGAGATCAACTGCAAGATCGTCTATTACGGTCCCGGACTCTGCGGGAAGACGACGAATCTTCAGTGGATCTACGACAAGACGAACCCGCAGGCGAAAGGGAAGCTCATCTCCCTCGCCACCGAGACCGACCGCACGCTGTTCTTCGACTTCCTCCCTCTCGATCTCGGCACCGTCCGCGGCTTCAAGACCCGCTTCCATCTCTACACCGTGCCGGGCCAGGTCTTCTACGACGCCTCCCGCAAGCTGATCCTCAAGGGCGTCGACGGCGTGATCTTCGTCGCCGACTCGCAGGAAGCGCGCATGGAAGCGAATCTCGAGTCGCTCCAGAATCTCGACAAGAACCTCAAAGAGCAGGGCTACGACCTCAAGACCGTGCCCTACGCGCTGCAGTTCAACAAGCGTGACCTCCCGACGGCGTTGCCGGCCGACGAGATGTATCGCCAGCTCAATTTCAAAGGTGAGCCGACGTTCGAAGCCGTGGCCATGGCCGGCACCGGCGTGTTCGACACGCTGAAGGCCGTGGCCAAGCTAGTGCTCACCGAGCTGCGAAAGAAGTGACCGCGTGCGCCACCCCGGCCTCGACATCGTCGCGATCGGCGGAGGCACGGGCCTCTCGACACTGCTCCGCGGCCTGAAAGGCTACGTCGACGCCGACGGCGCCTGGTCCGTCTCCAACCTCGGCGCCATCGTCACCGTCACCGACGAAGGGGGCAGCTCCGGCGTCCTGCGCAAGGAGCTGGGCATGCTCCCGCCGGGCGACATTCGCAACTGCATCGTCGCCCTCGCGTCCGAGGAGCAGCTGCTGTCGCGGCTGTTCAGCTATCGCTTCGAGCTGTCGAGCGACTCGACGCTCAAAGGCCACTCCCTCGGCAACCTGCTGCTCGCCGCGTTGACGGATATCACGGGCGGCTTCGACAACGCGATCCTTGCGGCCTCCGAAGTTCTGGCCATCCGCGGCGCGATCTATCCATCGACGCTTTCCGACGTCCGCCTGCGCGCGACGCTCACGAACGGGCGGGAGCTCGTCGGCGAAGTCGCCATCAGCGGCTCGAATCTCGGCGAGAAAGCGAGCAACACGCAGCGCCATGCGCGCATCGCGAACCTGGCCATCGAGCCCGCCGATGCCGCGCCGGTCGAGAGAGCGCTCCAGGCGATCGCGAAAGCGGATCTGATTCTGATCGGGCCTGGCTCGTTGTACACGTCCGTGCTGCCGAATCTCCTCATCAAGCCGATCGCCGAGGCGATGCGGCAGGCGCGCGCGCTGCGCGTTTACGTTTGCAACGTGATGACGCAGCCGGGCGAGACGGACGGCTACTCGGCCGAGGAGCATCTCGCGGCGATCATCGAGCACGCGGGACTCGTGGTGGACGTCATGATCATGAACGGGCGGCGGCCGACGGAGCAGATCCTCACTGCGTACGCCGCCGAAAATCAGTACCCCGTGCCGTTCGACGTCAACGCCGTGCGCGAGCTGGGCGTGACGCCGTTCTTCGGCGACATCATTGCAGAGGGGAACTTCGTGCGGCACGACCCGGCAGCGCTCGCGGAGACGATCTTCCGCCTCTACGATCGCTACGGCCGGACGCTGGAGCGCATGAGAAGGAACGAAGAAGGATGAGCCAGAACCTCGACGTCATCATTCTCGCCGCAGGCCTCGGCACGCGGATGAAATCGGCCACGATCAAGGTGCTTCATCGCGCCGCGGGCCGGCCGATCATCGACTACGTGCTCGACCTCGCGTGCGATCTGAGCGAACAGCCGCCCGTGGTCGTGGTCGGCCATCAGAAGGAAGCGGTGCAGAAGGCGATCGGCGACCGCGCACGATTCGCGGTGCAGGAACAGCAGCTCGGCACCGGCCATGCGGTGATGCAGGCCGCCAGCGCGATCACGCGCGACAAGGTGCTCGTGCTCTCAGGCGACGTGCCGCTCACGCGTCTCGAGACGCTGCGCCGCCTCATCGACGAGCACGACCGCAACGGCAACGCGCTCACGCTCCTCACGATGAAGCTCGCGAATCCGGCGTCGTACGGCCGCATCCTGCGCGACGGCGACAACTCGGTGATCGCGATCGTCGAGGCGAAAGACGCGACGCCCGAACAGAAGCAGATCGACGAGGTGAACGCCGGCATTTACGTGTTCGACTCCGCGCCGCTCGTGGAGAATCTGCGCAATCTGTCGACGGACAACGCGCAGGGCGAGTACTACCTGACGGACGTTCTGGGGATGCTGCGCAACAGCGGCCAACGCGTCGGAGCCGTCATCGTCGACGACCCGGTCGAAGCGCTCGGCGTCAACTCCCGCTCCGACCTCGCGAACGTGGAAGGCGAGATCCAGAAACGCGTCGTGGAGAAGCTGATGGCGAACGGCGTGACGTTCCGTAATCCGGCGACGGTCGTGATCGACTCGACAGTGTCGATCGGCGCCGACACGATCGTCTATCCGTTCGTGACAATTGAAGGCCAGACGACGATCGGCGAAGGCTGCCTGATCGAGCCAGGCGTTCATCTCAACAACGTGACGATCGGCGACGACGTGCACGTCAAGACCGGCACCGTCGCGGAGAACGCGACGATCGAAGATGAGGCGGCCGTGGGGCCGTATGCGCACCTCCGCCCCGGCACGCACCTCGGCAAGCACGTGAAGGTCGGCAATTTCGTGGAGACGAAGAAGGCGCGCTTCGGCGCAGGCGCGAAGGCGTCGCATCTTTCGTACATCGGCGACGCGGAGATCGGCGCGGACGTGAACATCGGCGCCGGCACCATCACCTGCAACTACGACGGCGTGAACAAGAACACAACGGTCCTCGAAGACGGCGTGTTCATCGGCAGCGACACACAGCTCATCGCCCCCGTGCGCGTCGGCAAAGGCGCGTACGTCGGCGCCGGCTCGACGATCACGAAGGACGTCCCCGCCGACGCGCTCGCGCTGAGCCGCACCCCCCAACGCATCGTGGACGGGTGGGCGGCAAAGAAGCGGGAGAGGAACAAGAAGGCGTAGCCCGAAAAATGTAGGGCCGGCTCTCCAGCCGGCCCAATGTCGACGCTGGGCCGGCTGGAGAGCCGGCCCTACATTTTTCCCTTCCCCCTACGATTGCGCGCGGAGCGTCGTTGCCTGCGGCGGCGTCGCGATGTAGCTATACCCTGGGCGGATCAGATCCAGACGCATCCGGCCGAAGTCGAGCACTACGCGGAAGTTCTTCAGGAAGTTCTCGCCGAGGATGCCGGAGGCGCGTTCGTTGTCCCCGGAGTCGTACATCGGGATCGTGCGGAACGTTCCGGCCCAGCGGTCGATGCCGACTTCGATGTCGTCCAACCGCCCACCCCGTTTCTTCGCCCCGCCGAGGCCTTGCAGCGTCGCGTCGTGCATCTTCGGCGCGATCGCCTTCACCGGCAGCCGCGCGAGCTGCGCCTGGTTGAGAAACGTCACCTCCGAGCCGGTGTCGAGCACGAACGTGAACCACCCGCGCCGGTTGATCATCCCGCGCACGATCGGGCGGAAGCCTTCGATGAACAGATTCTGATCGGGCGCCGGCCGGCGTTCCGCCTCGGTGAGGTGCGTGAAGGCGATCGTGCCCCGCGCGAAGTCCATCTCGATGCGGAACTCCTTGAGCAGGTTCGCGCCGAGGAGGAAGTCGATGTGGAACTCTTTCTTGTCCGTGATGAGGAACTTCATCTTGTCGTCCGGCATGATCGCGATCGGCACGTTCTCGATCACGATGTCGCCCAGCTCGAGGCTGCGCAGGAGCGCGAAGTGGACGGCGATGGGCTCGCCGAGGAGCCCGTAGAACGTGCCTTCGACGTTCGGCAACTGCTGCACGTTCATGTCCGCGGCGGCGCGTTCGCTGATGATCGAGAGCACGGCACCGGAGTCGACGACCGCGTTCAGCGTCTTGGTCTTGTTCAGCTTCACGTCGACACGCGGCACGTCCGGACGGCCGATCTTCATCGGCATCTCATCGCTCGGCAGGCCGGAGAAGCGGTAGATGTGGATGCCTCGCAACGCGCTGAGGTAGTCGAGATGCCAGCGCTTGATGTTCAGGCCGTGGTCGATCGCCGACTCCGCCCAGTCGAGGCTCGCCTCGTAGTTGTTCTCCATGTACTCGACCTGCGCGAGATCCCAGGCGATCGTGGCGAAGACGTTGCGCGGCGGCTGGAGGTCGAGCGCGCCGCGGAGATGGCGCCGCGCGGCGTCGTAACGTCCGGCGTAGAGCTCCGCGGCGCCGAGGGCGGCGAGCTCCTGGAAGCTGCGGCGTTGCCGGTTCTCGACGAGCGACGTCAATTCGATGGCCCGGAGGTAGTCGGCTTTGCGCACCATCGACGCGACGTCCGAGCCGCGTTCGATGCCGGTCGGCATCACGATGAGCGGTGCGATGGACACGTCCGTGTACAGCGCACAACCAGCCAGTGGAAGGACGAACAGCGCGCGCCACAGCGTTTTCGACAATGCCATAACTCCGCCTTTGTAACAGCGGCTTTCATTGTAGGGCTGCCGAGGGCCGAGGTGACGGATCGGGCGCCGTTTCGCCACAGCGCGTTTCGGGGGCTGTAACAGCGGAATGTATGTAGGGTCGGGCTTCAGCCCGACCGGACCGGCTGAAGCCGGCCCCTACATCTTTCGTTTGTTCACGAGGATCCCCAGCTCGCGGATCTGGTACGCGAGTGCCTGGCGGGAGATGTTGAGCATCGCCGCGGCCTGGTTCTGGTTGCCCATCGATTGCGCGAGCGACTTCTCGATGAGATCGCGGCGGAAGCGCGCGACGGCGTCCTGATAGGAAGACGCGCTCGTGCGCGGCACGGCGATGCGGCGCAGGCGTTCGGGCAGATGCTCTACTTCGATCTCCTTCGCCTCGCCTGCCATCGCATGTGCGGCGCGGATCGTGTTCTGCAGCTCGCGCACGTTGCCGGGCCACGCGTGCGCGCGGAAGATCGCCTCGACGTCGGGCGACAAACACGACGGCCCGCTGCGATGCTTCTCCCGTTCTTTCGCGACGAAGTGCGCGGCGAGCAGGTCGATGTCTTCGCTGCGTTCGCGCAGCGCGGGCAACGCGATCTCGACGCCGCGGATTCGGTAGTAGAGATCCTCCCGGAAGCGTCCCTCTTCGACCGCACTTTCGAGCTTGCGGTTCGTCGCGGAGACGATGCGCACGTCGGCGGTGCGGTTCGCGACGTCGCCCACGCGGCGGAACTCGCCCTCCTGGAGAAAGCGCAACAGCTTCGCCTGCGCGCCGGGCGGCAGCTCACCGATCTCGTCGAGGAAGAGCGTGCCGCCGTCGGCGCTCTCGATGAGGCCCGCGCGATCGCGGTCGGCGCCGGTGAACGCGCCGCGCACGTGGCCGAACAGTTCGCTCTCGATGAGGTTCTCCGGCAGCGCCGCGCAGTTCACGGCGATGAACGGCTTGTGGCGCCGCGAAGAGGCGGCGAAGATCGCGCGGGCGATGAGCTCCTTGCCAGTGCCGGATTCGCCGAGGATGCAGACCGGGACGTCGCGCTTGGCGACGCGGGGGATGAGTGCGAAGACATCGCGCATCACCGATGACTGGCCGACGATGCCTTCCACCGGTTGCGTGCGCGGCGCCGCTTGTTCGTCCTGCTCCATCACGCGACGCAGTCGTTGCAGCTCTGCGCGCGTGCGGAAGATCGCGGCGATCGCATCGCGCGAATCGGCCGGCCAGGAGCCGAGACCTTCGACGTACAGCAGCTCGCGATCGCTGCACGCGAGCCAGTCGGTCTCGCCGTCGCGCAGGATGCGATCGAGCTCGTCGTTCGGCAGCGCATCGTTCCAGTGGCCGAGCCGATTGCGCGTGACGTAGCGCCAGGCGACGCCGAGGTCTTCGTCGAGGGCGGCGAGTCGGAGGAGACGGAGGTCATCCGGACCATGCGCCGCGGATGCCTGCAGCTCGATGCCCAGCTCGTTCGCCAGCTCCGCTGCGAGCGCGTGTTGGCGATGTCCGAGCGCGTGGCGGAAGAGCTGGAGCTTGTCGGAGCCGGTGACGGGCGCGGGCGGCGCGACGTCGATGCCGCGTTTGCGCATGGCGTTCACTTCCGCGCGTCGATTCAGCTCCGCGTTTTCGGACGAGTCGATGCGCAACGGATGCGGCTTCCCTTCGATCCAATCGAGCTCGTCGAGGATCACGCACGCCGCGGCGTGGATCTGCGCGTCGTGCTGCGCTGCTGCGAGCGCCGTGGCGGTGCGGCGCGCGGCGTCGAAGCGTCCGCGCGAGAAGTCGAGGTGCGCGGTGAGCAGATCGATCTCGGCGAGATGGCGCGTGTCGCGCGTCGCGCCGTAGAACTGACGCAGACGCTCGATGCGATACGCCGCATGCGCCCACTGCCCGTCGTCCGCACACAGATACGCGAGGACGAAGAGGAAGCCGCCCGCCGCGCGATCTCCCTGCGTCTCTTCCACCTCCGCCAGCGCCTCGATTGCCACCGCGCGCGCTTCGGGCCAACGGCCGGCGGTGAAGAGCGTGTTCATCCGGTCGAGCAGCGCGTCGATGTGCTGGGCGGGAGTGCGGGCGCGGGCGAGCGCGGCGTCGACGTGCGCCAGATCGCGGTCGCGGTACGTGAGGTAACGCGCGGAGTAGTAGCCGTCGTCGAGCCACGACTCGTCCGGCACTTCGCCGCGTTCGAGCGCGATGACGGCGCGCGCGTACGGCAGGCGGATGTCGTCGCCGGTCGTCGATCTGAGCAAGGCCTGCGCTTCATCGGCGCGGCGGGCGACGAGCAGGATCTCCGCGCGCACGAGGTCCGTCTCCAACGATCGCGGCAAGCGTTCGAGGCGAGCGAGCGACGGCACGTAGTCGCCCATCCGGCGCTCGCACTGCGCGAGCACGAGCTCGCGATCGTCGTCATCGAGCTGCGGAGCGAGCGCCTTCGCATCGCGATAACGGCCAGCCTCGATCCACGTGTGTGCGAGGTTGCGCGCGAGATGCGGCGTCAGCTTCTCGCCCGCGCCGATGAGCAGCCGCGCCGCATGTGGAAAGTCGCCGTTTTCCTCTGCGATCGTCGCCGCGACGCGGCTCAACGACGCCCGCGACGTCGAGGGAATCAGCGATGCGGTCTGTTCGCGGACGCCATCCGCGTGGAAGAGGAACGAGCCGTTTTCCAGTGCCGAGACGCCGTCGACCACGAGCTCGTCGAGCGACGCGTCGAACATCAGCTCCGCGAGGTAGCGCGATGCGAGCACGCGCGGGATGCGGTTGCCGAGCAACGCCAGCGCGGCGAGATAGGAGCGTCTCGGCTCGGCGAGTTGCGTGAGCGTCGGCGGCAACTCATCCCACGGCAACTCGCCGCGTTCGAGCCACGCGTCGAACGCCGGCGACTCGACGAAGGCCTCGAGTCGGCCGCGCCGTTCATGCACCGCGATGCCGCGCACACGTTCGTCGAGCGCGCGGCGCATCGCCAGATTCGGCGCGACGAGGAAATGTGCGGCGTCCGGCAATGGTGTGCCGTCCGAGCCGATCCACGTCGCGCCGGGAACGGAGCGGAGGATCTGCACGAGCTTGCGCGACGACGCGTCGAACGCCTCCTCATCCGCAAGCAGCACCACTGCGCGTTCGAGCCGCGGCATCAGCCGTTCCGCCGCCTCGGCCTCCGTCAGCCGTTTGTCGACGTCGCGAAACGCACCGTAGCGCTCGAACAAACCGACGCCGCGCAGCACGAGCACGCGTTGCGACGGATCGAGTGCGGCCAGCGCTTCGAACGACTCGACGCACGACGGATCGCTCGACGCATACCGCTCCGCAGCGAGCGTGCGCAACGCGTCCGGACCGGGCGCCGCGAGCTCGCCGTGTGCGGCGCGCCGCGTCCAACGCATGTCCGCCGCGATGTCCGCACGCAGTCGCGCGTAAGCCTCGAGGTAAACCGACTCCGCGCGGGCCCACGTCTGCAACAGCACGTCGAGCTGCGGCGCGCCGACATACTCGGCGAATTGCTGGATGATCGTGATGGGCGGCGGCGCGGTGCTCACATCCGGCGTGCGCGCGCCGACCCGTACGAGCCGGCAATCCGCGCCGCGTTTCCGCACGACGCACCACTCCTCGGCATCGAAGTCGCCATCTGCCACGCCGGCGAACTGGAGCAGCGCCTGATGCGCCGCGAACTGCGCGACGAGCGAGAGCCGGTCCCGCGTGCCTCCGTCGGCGAGGAGCGCCGTCGCGGCAAGCGTCTCCTCGCGGGGAAGCGTGGAATGACGGATGGTGGCGAGCAGCGCGCGGTCCCAGGCAAACGCCTTTCGCGACACCTCCCGCGTCTCGCTTTGGCGTCGCGCCGCCCCTCGCATGCTCATTCGTTAGAGGTGGAACGGATAAGTTCCATTTCCCTACCCTCAATTTTGTCAACTGGACGATGGACGGTGGCACGGAAGGCGCCGTACCTCCCTCCATCATGGTTTCCCGGGCCCTCCTCCTCGCACCGTTTCTCCTCGCATCCGTCGCCCACGCAGCGCAGTTCCCGCTCGTCTGCTGCGACCCCACCGCGGGCAAGGCGAACGTCGCCTTCACGCACGACAAGACCGCGTTCGCCTGGATCGCTGGCGACGGCACACTCCGCGCCGCGGTGACGGCGAGCCGCGGCCCGATCGCGGACGATCAGCAGATCGTGCTCGGGCAGACGGCGCGCAGCGAGGCTGCGGTCGCGAGCGACGGCGAACGTGCGCTCTTCGTCTGGACCGAAGGCACCGGCGTGAAAGCCGAGCTGATTCCTCCCGTCAACAACTCCCTCCAACCGATCTTCCTCGGCTTCAATCCGAACGACACGCCGCCCGCCGTCGTCTGGAACGGCACGCACTACGTCGTTCTCTGGTCGCACGTTTCAAATGCGGTTCTCGCGCGCGCCATCGATGCGCAGGGGAACCTCGACGACAAGACTCATGTGCTCAGCCCGGGAGGCGCGGACGTTCCGTTCCGCCTCTCCATCGCGTCGGCGGGCAATGACTCGCTCGCGGTGTGGGATCGCTACGTCTTCGATCTCGAAGGCAACGGCATCACGCGTCGCTCGGAGCTTGCGGTCGTCGCCGCGGACGGGACTCCGCGCGAGGCGCCGCGCACGCTGACGGCGACCGGCTTCGGGCCTTCCGTCGCATCGAACGGTCGTGAGTATTTCGTCGTCTGGCACGACGCCAACTTCGAGCATCTCCGCGGCTCGGTCGTCAGCGCGAGCGGCGCGATCGAAGGCGAGAAGGCGATCGCGGATGGTCGCTTCGCGCGCCTCGCCTGGAACGGATCGCAATACGTGCTGCTCTGGCAAACGCTGGTCTTTTTCCGGCCGCAGGTCACGTATGCACTGATGTCCGAAGATGGGGATCTGCTCCATGGGCCGGTGTTCGTGGCCGGCGACCTGTACGACTACGAAGTTGCGTCCCGGCCGGAGACCGGCGAGACGGCGCTCGTGATCGGAGCGTCGATCCGCCAGACACTCTCCGAGATTCAGGTCCTCTACCTCGACCCGCTGCGCGCGCGGCCGGTGCGGCGCTTCTAAACATCGTTGTCATTCGCAGACGCTTGCCAAACGTAGGGCCGGCTCTCCAGCCGGCCCCATGAACCATGGTCGCGGCGGGCGACGCCCGCCGCATCATTACCCGACTGCGGCCGGCTGAGAGGCGGCCCTACGATCAAACGCAGCCGACCGACGCGGCGAGCCGTGCCTGCTAGAGGCCGACCTTCTTCGCCAGCGCCTCGAAGCGCGGATCTTCGCGCAACGTTGCGAGCGTCGGATCGACCTTCAACCACACCAGCGACTCCGACTTGTCGTCGGCGAGCTGTTGCAGCCAGTAGATCGCCTCGTCGTTCTCGCCGCGCGCGGCATGGAGGCGCGCGAGGAAGAGCGGCAGCGTGTAAGACGGGCGGCTCTTCAGCTCCTCGATCACCCGCGTCGCCGCATCGCGATTGCCGGCGCGCGCCTGTTCGTAGCCCCACATCGAGAGAAGGAGCGGCGTGCGTCCACCGAGCTCCACGGCCTTGTCGATGAGCGCGAGCGCGTCGGCGGTGCGGCCCTGCGCGAGCGCGATCTGCGACTGCGTCATGTACGCGTTCGCGAAGTGCGGATCGAGCTCGATCGTGCGCCGCGTCTGTTCTTCCGCCTCGACGTAGCGGCCGGCGAAGAACAGCGTGCGCGCGAGATCCCAGCTCGCGGGAACGGACAGCGGATCGATCTCTGTCGCCTTCCGCGCTTCGGCGATCGCCGCCTCGAACTGCGCCGTCGCCGTCAGGAAAAGCGCGTACTGCCGCCGAGCCTCGGCATCATTGGGATTCAACTCCAGCGCGCGGCGGAACTCTCGTTCGCCGCCGCGGAAGTCCCAGTCGAACCAAGCCAGGCCGAGGGCGAGCGTCGTGTGGGCCTGGGCGACGGAGTCGTCGAGATCGAGCGCGCGACGCGATGCCTCCCGCACGCGCGGCATCGCCTCCTTCGGCGCCATGTAGAGATTCGACAGCCCGTAGTAAGCGTCGGCGAGGCCGGCGTACGCGAGCGCATACGTCGGGTCGATGTCGATCGCCTGGTTGAAGAAGCCGATCGCCTTCCGGATGGCGTCTTCGTTGTACTTGTTCCGGAAGTAGCGGCCCTTGAGATAGAGCTGGAAGGCCTCGCTGCTGTCCGCCGTGCGGCGCGTGAGCAGCTTGCGCTCTTCGCCGGAGAGCTTGATGCGCAGCTCGTCGAAGATCTCCTGAGCGATGTCCTGCTGCAGCGGCAACACGTCGGCGAGCTTGCGGTCGTACTGCTGGCCCCACACCTGCGTGCCTTTGCGCACGTCGGTGAGGCGGGCGCGGATGATGATCGTGTCGCCGCGTTGCAGCAGCTGGCCGGTCACGACGCCGCGCACCTTCAGCTCCTGCCCGATCACCAACGGATCGACGTTCTTGCCTTTGTAGCGGAACGTCGTGCTGCGCGCGACGACCTGGAGCGACGGCAATTGCGAGAGCGAATCGATGATCGACTCCGCGATGCCGTCCGACAGGTACTCACTGTTCGGATCGCCCGACGCATTCGTGAACGGCAACACCGCAACGGAATCGATCGGCCGTTCGCCGAGGAAGTTGTTGCGCACGACGGCGTAGAGCACGATGGCCAGCGACAGGATGACCATCAACGCGACGGTCGCCGGCGCGCGGCGGACGCGTTGGCCGAAGAGATGGAAGATCGTGCTCGTCGACTGCGGAGGCCTCGTCAGCAACGCAGTCGGCTGGTTCGCGAGATCGGGCGTCGAGCCGAGCCGCGTGGGATTCAGCATCACGGAGCTGAGCTTGTTCTGGAACTCCAGCTCCTGGCGCAGCGCACGCAGATCCGCGAGCAGCTCGCGCGCGGTGTGATAGCGATCGTCCGGATCCTTCGCCAGCGTCTTGAGCACGATGCGGTCGAGCTCCGCGGGGACGCCGGGCGTGATGCTCGACGGCCGCTCCGGCTCCTTCGTCGCGATCGCCATCGCCAGCTCCACGAAACTGTCCGTCGCGATCGGCGGCCGGCGCGTCAGCATTTCGTACATCACGACGCCGAGCGAGTAGATGTCCGAGCGCTCGTCGGGATGGAAGCCGCGCGCCTGTTCGGGCGAGATGTACAGCAGCGTTCCCATCACCGCGCCGGTCGTGCTGTTGCGGAGGAAGCCGCCTTCCTGCAGCTTCGCCAGGCCGAAGTCGAGCACCTTCACGTACCCGTCCGGCCGCAGCATGATGTTCTCCGGCTTGATGTCGCGGTGGAGGATGCCGGCCTCGTGTGCGGCACAGAGCGCGTTGGTGACGCCAAGGGAGATGTCGAGCATCTCGGCGATGCTCATCGGCTGGCGCGACGTGATGCGGTCCCGAAGCGTGCGGCCGTCGATGTACTCGGTGGCGATGTAATGGCGGCTGTCTGCCTGGCCGACTTCGTAGATCGTGATGATGTTCGGGTGGTTGAGCGCCGAGGCGGCGCGCGCCTCGCGCTGGAAGCGGCGGACGCGGTCCTCGTCTTCGATGAAGCGCTCCGGCAGAAGCTTGAGCGCGACCTTGCGCCGCAGCGTCGAGTCCTCCGCCAGGTAAACCTCGCCCATGCCGCCAATACCGATGAGCCGGTCCACGCGGTACCGCCCTATCTGCCTGATGTCCATGGGGCCGTCGGAGCATAAGCCATCTCACTTCGCTCCCCAACTCCAAGCCGGCACGGCCGGCGGCGTTTGTTGGCCAAGCCTCGGCCAGCCCTGTCGCCTCGAGCCCCTTCCGTGCGAGCACCGCTCCCTATCTCCAACTACAATGCGCCTCGCTTGAACGACACGGAAATCGGCATGGAGGCAGCGCGGCGGGGCGCGGCCATTCTCCTCCGTTACTGGGAGCAGCTGGACCGGGAAGACGCGGACCTCAAGTCGCGCAACGACTGGGTCTCCACCGCAGACCGGGAGAGCGAGGCGGCCATCGTCTCGTTCCTCCGCGAGCAACGTCCGGACGACGGCATCCTCGCCGAGGAAGGCGGCGCGGCGGAGAGCAAGAGCGGGCGGATCTGGATCATCGACCCGCTCGACGGCACCTCGAACTACCTCCAGCACTATCCGGCGTGGTGCGTCTCCATCGGCGTTCGCACCGGAACGGAGATGACGACCGGTGTGATCTACGAGCCGCTGCGCGACCTGTTCTTCACGGCGGAAAAAGGCGCGGGCGCGTTCCGCAACGGCGAGCGCATTCACGTTTCCGATCAGGCGAAAGTCGAAGGCGCGTTCCTCGCGACCGGCTTTCCGTTCCGCGCGCAGCAGTTCGTCAGCACGTACGTGAAGATCTTCGAGGACGTGATCCGCATCGCGAAAGGCGTGCGGCGCGCGGGCTCCGCGGCGCTCGATCTCGCCTACACCGCCGCCGGCATCTTCGACGGCTTCTTCGAGATCCATCTTGCGCCGTGGGACGTTGCGGCCGGCTCGCTTCTCGTGACCGAGGCGGGCGGCGTGATGAGCGACTTTTCCGGCGGCCAGCGCTGGCTGCCGCGCGGCAACGTCGTCGGGGCGCCGCCGGGCGTGCACGAGGAGCTGCTCAGGATGTTCGCCCGCCACGTGACCGAGGACGATCTCGAGCGGCGCGAACGCTACCGCGGGCTCGACACTCCGTGAACAAGCTCCCGCGTTCCTTCTACCAGGGCCGCGACACCGTCACCATCGCCCGCGACCTCCTCGGATGCATCGTCTGGCGCCGCATCGGCCGCGAGCTCCTCGCCGCCC
>JAFAVZ010000168.1 GCA_019242175.1 Acidobacteriota bacterium | reverse complement strand
TTCCTCCTCGCCCAAATCGCGGGACTCGTGTCGAACGTGCCGGGCGGGTTGGGCGTGTTCGACGCGATCGTGCTCTACGCCCTGAAGCCGTTTTTGACACCGACGACCATCGTCGGAGCGCTCGTCACATTTCGCGGTCTCTACTTCCTGTTGCCGCTCGCGATCGCGGTCGCGTTGCTCGCCGCGCACGAAGGCTGGCGCCGTTTCACGCGGAATTGACCGCTCGTTGCACGGTTCTCCCGCCGCCCCGCATCGCGTGTTCATGGTCGCTGCCTACAGTGCTGAGCGATGAGCAAACGCGCTCTTTTCATTGGCGGGTCGGTGAACCAGACGAAGCAAGTCCTCGCCGTCGCCGACGCGCTCCCCGAAGTCGACGCCTATTTCACCCCGTACTACTGCGACGGCCTCATGGAAGTCGCCCGCCGTCTCGGTCTCCTCGAATGGACCGTCATCGGCGACTCCTGGCGGAAGCACAGCATCGATCTCCTCCGCAAACGCAACGTGAAGATGGATGCGGATGGGCGGAGCGGAAACTGGGATCTCGTCGTCACCGCCTCTGATCTCGTCATCCCCCACAACATCCGCCACTCGCGCATCGTGCTCGTGCAGGAGGGGATGACCGACCCGGAAGGCTTCGGCTTCCAACTCCGCCGTTTCCTGCCGTTCCTCCCGGTCTGGGTCGCCGGCACCGCGGGCACGGGCACGAGCGGGATGTACGACCGCTTCTGCGTCGCGAGCGACGGCTACCGCGATCTCTTCATCGGCAAAGGCGCGCCGGCGGAGCGCGTCGTCGTCACCGGCATCCCGAACTTCGACGACTGCGCGAGCTACCGCAACAACGAGTTCCCGCACCGCGACTACGTGCTCGTCTGCACGTCCGACACGCGCGAGACGTTCAAGCGCGACAACCGCGCGGACTTTCTCCGCCACTGCGTGAAGATCGCCGCTGGCCGGCCGCTCATCTTCAAGCTCCATCCGAACGAGAACGTCGAGCGCAACACGAAGGAGATCGCCGAAGTCGTCCCCGATGCGCTCGTGTTCGCGAAGGGCTCCGCGGAAGAGATGGTCGCGAACTGTGCGACGCTCATCGTCCAGTACTCCACGCTCGCCTACGTCGGCCTCGCCCTCGGCAAAGAGGTTTTCGCATACACCGACCTCGCGCTGCTGCGGCGCCTGCTGCCGGTGCAGGGCGGACGGGCGGCGGAGCGCATCGCCGGCGTCTGCCGCGACGTTCTGCGCCAGCCGGTCGAAGAGCTGCTCGCCGCTCGGGAAGGGATCGCCGAGGCGGTGCAGCCGGCGGAGGTCGTGCCTTGAGAGTCGTCGCCGTGATCCAGGCGCGCATCGCGTCCACGCGGCTGCCCGGGAAAGTGCTGAAGCCTCTCGCCGGCGAGCCGCTCCTGGCGCGGATGCTCGAGCGCGTGCAGGTCGCGACGGAGCTGGATGACGTCGTCGTCGCGACGACCACGAATCCGGAGGACGACGCGATCCGCACGCTTTGCGCGGAGCTCGACGTCCCGTGCTTCCGCGGCCATCCGACCGATCTCCTCGATCGCCACTATCGCGCCGGCGTCGAGCACAAGGCGGACGCGGTCGTGAAGATCCCGTCCGATTGCCCGCTCATCGATCCGGCCATCATCGACCGGGTGATCGCCGAGTTCCGCAGCAGCGATGCGGACTTCGTCAGCAATCTCCATCCGCAGAGTTACCCGGATGGCAATGACGTCGAGGCGATGCCGATGGCGATCCTCGAAACGGCATGGCGCGAGGCGAAACGCGACTACGAACGCGAGCACACGACGCCGTTCGTGTGGGATCAGCCGGAGCGGTTCCGCATCGCGAACGTGGCGTGGGATCGCGACCTCTCGCTGACGCATCGCTTCACCATCGACTACGCGGAAGACTACGAGCTCCTCGCCGCCGTGTACGACGCGCTCTATGGCGGGCCGTTCGCGCTCGACGACATCCTCCAACTGCTCGACGCGCGGCCGGACATCTTTCGCATCAACGCCCATCTCGCGGGCATCAACTGGTATCGCCATCACGCCGGCGAGCTGCGGACGATCGGGAGGAGCGCGTGAACGAATTCGCCGACCTCGAGGCGCGCGCGTTGCGCGTGCGCGAGCACATCATTCGCATGGCGGGCGGCGGCGGTTGCTTCATCGGCGCGTCGCTCTCCTGCGCCGACCTCCTCGTGTATCTCTACAGCCGCGTGCTGCGCGTCGCGCCCGACGCGATCGCCGCGCCGGAACGCGATTACCTGCTGCTCTCGAAAGGCCACGACGTGCCGGCGTTGTACGGCGTCCTGGCCGAATGCGGCTTCTTTCCCGTCGAGCGGTTGCGCAATCACCTGCGAACGAACGACTCGCTGTACTGGCATCCGAACCGGTCCATCCCCGGCGTCGAGTTTCACAGCGGATCGCTGGGCCACCTGCTCTCCGTCGGGATGGGCATCGCGACGGACATCAAGCTCGCCGGCGCCGACAACCGCGTCTTCGTCATCACCGGCGACGGCGAGCTGAACGAAGGCTCGATGTGGGAAGCGATGCTCGTCGCCTCGGCGAAGAAGCTCGACAACCTCGTGATGATCGTCGACCGCAACGAGCTCCAGGCGAACGTGCGCACCGAGGAGCTGATCCCGCTGGAGCCGCTCGCGCCTCGCCTGGAGACGTTTGGATTCCAGACCGCGACGCTCGACGGCCACTCGTTCGACGCCATGCAACGCGCGTTTCGCGAGCCGGGCGATGGCCGCCCGCGCGCGTTCATCGCCAAGACGGTGCGCGGCAAAGGATTGCCGAGCATCGAGGCCCGCGCCGACCGCTGGTTCGTGAAGTTCCGCGACGACGAAGTGGAGGCGCTGCTCGAAGAGCTCCACGGCCGCAGCGCCGCCGCCATCACCTCGGAGGCACTGCAGGTCCGATGAGCTACGAATCCGAGCTGCTGCGCCTCTGCGAAAGCGATCCGCGCATCGTCGTGATGACGGCCGAGAACCGCGCCGCCATCCGCAATCTCCCGGACATTCTCGGACCCCGCTTCCTCGACGTCGGCATCTGCGAGATGACGATGGTGGGCATGGCCGCCGGCCTCGCGCTGCGCGGACGCATTCCCGTGATCCACGCGCTTGCGACGTTCCTCACGCTGCGCGCGTTCGAGTTCATCCGCACCGACGTCGGCATCGCCCGCCTGCCGGTGAAGCTGATCGGCGCCGTGCCCGGCTTTCTCAGCGACGGCAACGGCCCGACGCATCAGGCGCTCGAAGACGTCGCGTTGATGCGTGGCATCCCGGGCATGAGCGTCGTTTGCCCCGCCGACGAAGAGGAGCTCGTCGCCGCGTTGCCGGACATCATCCGGATGCCCGGCCCGGTGTACGTGCGCTACAACGCGCGGCCCGCGGCGGTGCAGCATCAACGGCCATACGCGATCGGCGAGGGGGAAGTGCTCGCGACCGGCGATGACGTCACGCTGCTGACATACGGTCTGCTCGTCGAAGAAGCGGCGCGCGCCTGCGGGATCCTCGAGGCGCAGGGCTACGGCGTCACGCTCATCAACCTGCGCACGCTCGCGCCGCTCGACGCCGCGCTCATCCTGCGCTGGGCCCGCGCGACGAAGCTCGTCGTCACGATCGAGGATCACTTCCGCATCGGCGGCCTCTCCTCGATGGTGACGGAGACGCTGTTCGCTGCGCGCGTGCAGACGCCGGTGCTGGCGATCTCGATGGACGAGCGCTGGTTTCACCCCGCGCTGCTGCCGGACGTGCTCGCGCACGAAGGCTTCGACGGACCGCAACTCGCGGAGCGCGTGCGCGCCGCAATCGGAGGAGACGCATGGCGAACGGCATCGGCATGAACGACGACTATCCCGTCATCGACGAGTCGGATGCGCTGTATCTGCGCGCGTCCGGACTGATCCCTGCGTTCACCCAGACGCTGGCAAAAGGGCCGGGGCAGTGGGTGAAGGGCGTGGCCCCGAAGTATCTGCGCCGCGGCGCGGGCGGCCACGTGTTGGACGTCGACGGCAACGAATACGTCGACCTCAACATGGCCGTCGGCCCGGTCGTCCTCGGCTACGGCAACCGCGCCGTCGACGATGCGATCCGCGCCCAGCTCGAAGACGGCATCACGTTCACGCTCATGCATCCGCTGGAAGTCGAAGTGGCGGAGCTGGTCGCGGGCATCGTGCCCGGAGCGGAATCGGTGCGCTTCAGCAAGACCGGCTGCGACGTCACCACCGCCGCGGTGCGTGTCGCGCGTGCCTTCACCGGCCGCGACAAAGTGCTCTGCTGCGGCTATCACGGCTGGCACGACTGGTACATCGGCGTCACCGATCGCCATCGCGGCATCCCCGGCGCGACGCGGGAGCTGACGCACACCTTCAACTACAACGACATCGAGAGCGTCGCAGACGGACTCGACGAAGACACGGCCTGCGTGATCCTCGAGCCCACCGTGTTCGAGGCGCCGAAGCCCGGCTTCCTCGCGGAGCTGAAAGAGCTCTGCCGGCGCAACGGCACGCTGCTGATCTTCGACGAGATGTGGACCGGCTTCCGCCTCGCTCTCGGCGGCGCGCAGGAGCGTTTCGGCGTGACCGCCGACCTGGCGTGCTTCTCCAAGGCGGTCGCGAACGGCATGCCCATCTCCATGCTGACCGGCCGCCGCGACGTGATGCGCCTCTTCGACAAAGACGTGTTCTTCTTCACCACGTTCGGCGGCGAGGCGCTGTCGCTCGCGGCGGCGAAGGCGACGATCGGGGAGCTGCGTAAACACAACGTGCCGGCGCGGCTCGAGGCGCGCGGCTCTTCGCTGCGCGACGGCTACAACGCCCTCGCGTCGGCGCGCGGCGCGGCGGGATTTACGCGCGCGGTCGGCTTCGGCGCGCGCTCGATGAT
>JAFAVZ010000196.1 GCA_019242175.1 Acidobacteriota bacterium | reverse complement strand
CCGCCGTTCGCGCCAGCGCGCGGCGATCGCGAATGCAGCGAGGAGAAACCAGGGAAAGAGGAAGCCGGGCGAGTGGAGAAGGTAGAACCACGGCGGCGCGTTGTGCGTCCACGTGCTCACCGCGCGCCCGACGGTCTGCTTCATCAGCACGTCGTGCGCGTACGCATCGCCGCCGAGCATCAACGCGGGGACGAACCAGAGCAGCGGCACCACGAGGAGCGCCGCGAGCGCGGGCAGGTAATTGCCACGCGGCGCGCGTCGGCGTCGCCACCACTCGAAGCCGAAGAGGAGGAGCGCGATCACGGGCGCCATCGGGCCTTTGATCAGCGTCGCGATCGCCAATGCGAACGCGGAACCGAGCAATGCGCGGAAGTCGTCGCGGTCGAAGAAGCGCTGCATCAGCCAGGCGCCGAGGGCGATGAAGGCGGTGAACGAGACGTCCATCCGCGCGGTCTGGGCCGAGCCCCAGATCAGCAGCGACGTGCCGCATACGAACGCCGCGAGCGGGCCGCCCATCTTCTTCATCAGCCAGAGCAGAAACGCGTACGCGAGCAGCGACGGAATCACGAACGACCACGTCGAATAGAGGCCGAAGACGAACGTCAGAAGGTCGACGAGCCAGAAGTGCAGCGGCGGCTTGTGCGTGAACGGCGTGCCGTTCAGGGTGGGGAGAAAAAACGCGCCGGTGGTGCGCATCTCGCGCACGACCTGGCCGTACTTCGTTTCGTCTCCCACGTAGAGCTCGCGGCGCCACGGCGACGCGAGGACGGAGAGCAGAAGGACGGCGGCCAAAAGGCGTGCGCGGGCCACGAACGAACGATTGTAAACCAGCCTCAACTCTTTCGATTTGATGAATTTAGGCGAGCGCCGGCGATGTTGATTCCGCGTGCAGAGGGAGTGGTAGACTTGTGGGGCGAAAGGTACTTCGAAGGAGGAAAATCGATGTCGAATCGTACCGGCGATATTCAACAGATTCTCAGCCAGGAAGACCCGGAGTTCCGTGAGTGGATCGAAGAGCATCACCGCTGTGAGAATCGGTTGAACGAGCTCACGACGAAGAAGGAAGTCAGCACGGACGAAGAGGTCGAAGAGAAGACGTTGAAGAAACGCAAGCTGCACCTCAAGGACCTGATGACCGCGCGCATCCGATCGTACGAGGGCGCCGTCGTCTGACCTCGAAGTTTCCATCCAATCATTCAAGGGCCTCGCGAAAGCGGGGCCTTTTTGTTTGTTGCTGGTTGCTGGTTACTGGTTACTCGCGCCTCTGCGCCTGGAACGAACGAAGGCGCGAGCAACCAGCAACCAGTAACCAGTAACCAGTAACCAGCACCCAGTAACTTCTTGTTCGCTGGACGGGGGCCTTCCCTTTGCATACCATCGCCCGACGATGCCAAGAGTGCGGTTCGCGCCCGAGGGATGGCTGTTCGTCATCCCGATGATCATCCTTGCGGCCATCGCGCTCCTCTTGCAGTGGTATGCCGCGGCCATCGTCTTCGGCGGCGTCGCTGCCTTCCTTCTCAACTTCTTCCGCGATCCGCATCGCCGCGGCTCGGAGCGGCACGTCGACGTCCTCTCGCCCGCGGACGGCACGGTCGTGCAGATCCGCGACGTTCCGGACGGCGAGGTCTGGCCGGGGCTCACGAAGCAGGTCAGCATCTTCATGTCCGTCTTCGACGTCCACGTCAACCGCGCTCCCATCGGCGGGCGCATCGTCCATTACCGCTACGAGGCGGGGAAGAAAGGCGTCACGGTCGCGCACAAATCCTCCAGCGACAACGAGCAGAATCTGATCGTGATCACCGACGCGCGGGGCGTCACGGTGGCGTTCAAGCAGATCGCCGGGCTCCTCGCGCGGCGCATCGTGTTCGACAAGAAAGAGGGAGACGAGGTGGGACGCGGCGAGCGGATCGGCATGATCAAATTCGGCTCGCGCGTCGATGCCTTCTTCCCTCCCGAGGCGATCATCAAGGTGAAGATGCGCGACAAGGTGAAGGTCGCGCTCACGGTGATCGCGGAGATCGGCTCATGACAAGACAACCGGGCGCGCTGCGCTCCAACCTCCGCCGCGGCGTCTACATCATCCCGACGTCGCTCACGGTGCTGAACCTGTTCTTCGGCTTCCGCTCGATCATCAACTCGACGCGGGGGCTGCAGGCGATCACCCAGAATCGCGCGGACTTGGCGTCGCACTATTTCGAGATCGCGTGCATCTCGCTTCTCATCGCCGCGATCTTCGACACCTTCGACGGCCTCATCGCCCGAGCCCTCGGCGCCACCAGCGAGTTCGGCAAGGAGTACGACTCGCTGGCAGACGTCGTGACGTTCGGCGCCGCCCCGGCGGTCCTCGTCTACGCCTGGTGCCTGCACATCCTGGGCAACCTCGGCGGCGGCATCGCGTTCCTGTTCCTGACGGCGGTGTCGCTGCGGCTCGCGCGGTTCAACGTGATGACTGGCAAGACCGACTACCGCTACTTCGTCGGCCTCCCCAGTCCTGCCGGCGCGCTGACGATGGCGGCGATCATCAACTACGCGCCGACGCCGGTGGTCGACAAACAGTTCGCGCTGATCATGCTCGTCGTGACCGCGTTCGTGGCGTTCTCGATGGTGGCGCCGGTCCGCTACCGCAGCCAGAAAGGCATCAACCTGCAGAAGGAACGGCCGCTGGTGGCGATCCTCGTGCTGGCGCTCATCGCCGCGATCGGCTTCGCGGTGCCGAAGGAGCTCTGCCTGTTGATCGCCGTGCTGTACCTGATCAGCGGGCCGCTACTCCGCCTGTGGGCCATCGCGTTCCCGAAGAAGACGGAGCTCGCGACGCCCGTGGAAGTGCCGTAGAGAAAACGTAGGGCCGGCTCTCCAGCCGGCCCAATATCGATGCTGGGCCGGCTGGAGAGCCGGCCCTACGTTTTAGTGCACGAATTTGCGGCGGTTGCGGATGTAGTCGGCGAGGATGTATTCGCCGAGGCGGTCGGGCGAGGAGTAGAAGGCGCGGCCGCGGTTGATCTGCGAAAGCTGCTCGACGAAGTTCACGAGCATCGGGTCGGTGGCAAGCATGAACGTCGTGATCGGGATGTTCGCGCGGCGGCAGCGGTCGGCTTCTTCGAGCGTGCGGTTCACGATCTTCATGTCCAGCCCGAAGGAGTTCGTGTACAGCCGCCCCCCTTCGGTCAGCGCGGACGGTTTGCCGTCTGTGATCATGAAGATCTGTTTGTTGCTGTGCTTGCGCCGGCGCAGGATGCGTTGCGCGAGCTCGAGGCCGGCCTTCGTGTTCGTGTGGAACGGCCCGACCTTCACGTACGGGATCTCGCTGATCGGCACCTCGACCGCCTCGTCGCCGAAGAGCAGGACGTCGATGGAGTCCTTCGGATACTTCGTCAGCACGAGCTCCGTGAGCGCGAGCGCAACCTTCTTCGCCGGCGTGATGCGGTCCTCGCCGTAGAGGATCATCGAGTGGGAGATGTCGATCATCACCACCGTGGCGCAGCCGGAGTTGTGCTCGGTCTCGAAGACTTCGAGATCGTCTTCGAGGATGCTGATGTGGCCCGCCGGATCGTTGTGCTTCATCGCGTTCTGGAGCGAACGGATGGAGTCGATGGACATCGGGTCGTCGCCGAACTGGTAGGTGCGCGTTTCGGTGAGTCGCTCCGTCCCCTGCCCGGCCGTCGGCACGGAGTGATAGCCGGTCGCCGATTTCTTGAGGCCGCCGAAGATCTCGTCGAGCGCGTCGCGGCGGATCTGCCGTTCGCCGCCCGCGGCCAGCGTCATGTTCCCGTTCCCGTCCTGCCCGATGATCTGCTCCTCGGTGAGCTGGGCGAAGAAGGCTTCGAGGTCGATGTTCTCGTCGATGAGGCCGCGCTGCTGGAGCATGCGCATCCAGCGCATGGCTTCTTCGACGTCACCGCCGGACTGGAGCAGGAGATGGTTGAAGAGACGGCGAAGCCCCATCTCCGCGAGCATCTGGCGGATGAGGTCGGGATCGAGGAACGAGTACCGGTGGCGCATCGCTATTGCGAACGCTGGCGCTTCAGTTTTTCAATCCACTTCGCGATGGAGGGATTGTTGGGCAATTGTTCGCGCGCCTCCTCGAGCGCGCTGAGGGCTTCCGCCTCGCGCCCGGTCACGACGAGGACCTGGACGCGAAGCTCGATGAGGGCCTGGTAGAGGGTGAAATCCGTCGCCTTCTGGTTGTGCATCAGCGAGAGCGCGCGGTCGACGAATTTGAGCGCGACGTCCGGCTTCGACTCGTTGAGCGCGTCGGCGGCGAAGCGGTGAAGCATGCGCGGCGAGTCGCCGAGAAACGACTTCGCATCGATGAACTGCGCCAGCGCCTCGCGCACGACGGTCTCCTGATCGGGAAACCAGCCGTCGCGAATGATCCGGTCGATCTGCCGGGCCAGCTCGTGCGGAATCTCGGTGGCGACTTTCGGCATGTGCGTAGTTTACCGTTGCGCTGGTGCGGACCGTTGCTGGTTGCTGGTTGCTTGCGCCTCGGCGTCTCTATCAGCACCAGTAACCAGCCACCAGCAACTACTTCACCGTCCGCAACACGTTGAACTTCATCAGCTCCTGGAAGGTGATCGTCGAATCGAGATCCTCGCGCGACAGGCGCAGAGACTGGTGCATCGCCTCGAGGATCATCTCCATCCAAAGCGCGAGCTCTTCGTCGCGTTCGGCCTGCACGTATTTGCGCGCGGTCTCGGCGAGCTTCGGCACGCGGTTCAATTCGCGGAAGTACTCGGCGAACGGCTGTTCGTCCGACAGCGTGATCTTGTTGCCTTCGACGAACCAGCCGAGGATGGCGTCGTAGGCCGGGTCGCTCTTCGGGGCGTTCGCGCGTTGCTGCTCTTCCTCGCGACGCTGTTGCTTGCGATTCTTGCGGCCGGCGAACATGTCTTCGAGCTCGTCCTCGCCGACTTCGCCATAGCCGCGGCGGTCGCGTTCGCGACTCGTTCCAGCGCGTTCCACGGGAGGCAGCTTCGACTCCGCGAGCTTCGCCACGGCCTGGCCGATCAGCTTGCGCGCCACGACTTCCGCTCCTTGCTGCTCGCCCTCGTAGACCATCTCGACTTTGCCGGTGATCGCCGGCAGAAGCATCGAGAAGTCGGAGAGGCGCGGGAAGACGAAGCGATCGCCGGTGATCGCGGCGCGCCGTTCGAGGTTCGACTGCAGCAACTCCATCGCCGCGATGGTGAGGCGCGCGGAGACGCCGGACGACTGGTCGACGAGCTCCGAGCCGCGCGCGACGAACGCAATGCTCTCGATGAGATCGCGCAGGTAGAGCGGAATCTCGATCGTCGCCTCGTTGCCGCGATCGGTCCACGCTTCCTGCTCCGTGATCCGGCGCGCGGTCTCGATCTGCTGCGGGTAGTGCGTGAGGATCTGGGAGTCGATGCGGTCCTTCAGCGGCGTGATGATGTTCCCCCGGCTCGTGTAATCCTCGGGGTTCGCGCTGAAGACGAGCACGACGTCCATCGGGATGCGGATCGGAAAGCCGCGGATCTGCAGGTCGCGCTCTTCGAGGATGTTCAGCAGCGCGACCTGGATGCGCGGCGCGAGATCGGGCAGCTCGTTGATGGCGAAGATGCCGCGGTTCGTGCGCGGGATGATGCCGTAGTGGATGACCTCTTCGTCCGCGTACGTGAGGCGCTGGTTCGCGGCCTTGATCGGGTCGATATCGCCGACGAGGTCCGCCACCGTCACGTCCGGCGTCGCGAGCTTCTCCCGGTAGCGGTCGCCGCGCGCGAGCCACGCCACGGGCAGCTCGTCGCCTTTCTCCGCGGCGAGGCGGCGGCAGCGTTTGCACGTCGGCTCGAA
>JAFAVZ010000671.1 GCA_019242175.1 Acidobacteriota bacterium | reverse complement strand
CGCCGGCGCGTCCCACACATGGGACCCGGCAAGATCGTCGCGCGGCTCGCGGAACTCCATCCGGAGATCGACTGGCCCGCGCCGAGTACCATCGGCGACATCCTCCGCCGTGCGAACCTGATCCAACCGCGCGAGCGTCGCGCGGCTGCCGCGCATCCCCTTCGTGCACGTAGCGAACCGGTCGAGCCCAACGACCTGATGACCGTCGATTACAAAGGGCAGTTTCTTCTCGGCGACCACCGATACTGTTATCCGCTCACGGTGGTCGATCACGTGAGTCGCTATCTGATCGCCTGCGACGCGTACCTCTCAAATGAAGGCCCACACACGCGCTGCGCATTCGAGCGTATTTTTCGGGAGCACGGCCTGCCGAGGGCCATCCTCTCGGACAACGGCAGTCCGTTCGGATCTCCAGGACTGGCAAGACTTTCGACCTTGTCCCTGTGGTGGATCCGGCTCGGCATCCGGATCGAACGCATCGTCCCCGGCCATCCTGAACAGAACGGCGCGCACGAGCGCATGCACCGCACGTTGAAAGCCGAGACCGCGCGTCCGCCCGAGCCGACCCTCGACCGCCAGCAGAAGCGCTTCGACGAGTTTCGTTACGTCTACAACACCGAGCGCCCTCACGAAGCTCTTGGGCAGAAGCGACCAGCAACGGTCTATCGTCCCTCGCGGCGCCGGTACCCCGAGACACTCCGACCCATCGAATACGCTGGCCATCTCGAAGTACGGAAGGTCGAGCACAACGGAATGATGTGCTGGAAGAGCGGGCGCATCTTCACCAGCAAGACTCTACGCGGTGAGTACGTAGGTCTCGAAGAGGTCGATGACGGCGTCTGGTCGCTCTAGTACGGACCCGTACTCCCGGCGCGCTTCGACGAGCGCGCGATGAAGTTCTATGGTTAGCGCACGTCATCGCTCCTGGCCGACAGAGCACGGCGCCTCGTGAGTTGATCCCTTACGTGATCGAAGGCCCGGTCATCGTGACGCCACCGAGCTTCGTGCGACTTTGAGGCAGTTGCTGACGCTCCGCGGAACCGGCCGCTTCGGGCGCGAACTCCGCTCCCTCCGCACGCCAGGATACGCAGAAAGATGTAACCTATGTGCCCGGTCTGATTCGTCACCCATGTTCCCGGCCGCACGGTGAAGTTAGCCCGCCGTCCGATTCTACGTACTGTAGCTTGAGGCGGAGTCGAGACGGGCCCGTCAAGCTAATATGGTGCCTTTCACATGACGTGTGTGAACATACGTTTCGCCGAGTCGGCTGATTTTGACCTGCGAGGTAGAAATGGCAGACAACTCGACCACTGAAACGACCGCGACACCGACGAAAACCGAGAAACCGGGGCGCAAGCGAAAGAAGGCTGCGAGCAAACGAAAACCGCGTGAAAGGGAAGGTCGACCGACGGGTGCGGCGGCCTTCCCGCGACATTCCGTAAAGAAGGCCCTTCGCGTTCCTCGCGCGATTCTCGATCAAAACGCTGGGAAACCCAGTACCGATCGTGAGGCCTTGAAGTTCGCCGGCCTTGCATACCACGGCCCTTCGCGCGTGGAGATTAGCTCTTCCATCAAATACGGTTTACTGGAGCGACCGAGCGAAGGTACGGTTGCGATTACTGATTTGGCGAAGAAGATTCTTCGACCACAAGGTCCGTCAGACGAACTCGACGGACTGCGCGAGGCGGTACTTAAGGCGCCGGCAATCGCCGATGTCTACAAACACTATCGCGGCGAGAACATCCCCGATGAGCAGTTCTTCAGGAACGCGTTGGCTGATACCTTTGGCATTCCCGAGGACAAGATCGACGAGTTCAGGTCGGTGTTCTTTGAAGATCTCGATGACGCCCAACTCATCGAGGACGTTGGCGGTAAGAAGCGTCTCGTGGACTTGGGCCGTGAAGCCCCGGCCGGCACAACGGATGAGACGCTACGAAAGATCATCAAGGGCGTAAAGATTGAGCAAGGCGACACGTGCTTTGTCATGATGCCCTTTGCGGATCCGATCGGCGCCTACTACAAAACCGTGTACGAGCCGGCGATTGGCAAAGCTGGTTTGCGCGCTGTGCGGGCGGACGATGAGATTTTCGCAACGGGCAAAATTATCGACCAAGTATGGGAAGGTATCACAGCCGCGAAGGTTCTCGTCGCTGAACTCACCGGCCGGAATCCAAACGTTTTCTACGAGTTGGGGCTGGCGCACGCTCTTAGCAAACCAGTCGTACTCGTGTCTTCAAATCAAGAGGATGTACCGTTTGACCTTCAGCACATTCGTGTTATTTACTACGACATGCGTGATCCCTTCTGGGGCGAGAAACTGATAGCGAAAGTTGCGGAGAACATCGTTTCAGCACTCAAGAACCCGGGCGAAGCGCTGCTGAAACGCGTCGTCGGCCCCACCGCCTCGTAGTAGGTCTGGATCGCGTAACTTCGGTCGGGCTAACGTCTTCGCCAATCAGCTGCGCGCAGGCTTCACATGCCAGCGGCGGAGCGGCGCGCCGGACGCCACGTTCGCGCCGCGATCAGCGGCGCGAGAGGTATGCGGTCGCGTGACGCCGGCCTCTCTTGGGTGATGCGAGGCGGCTCGGCCGCCGGGCCAACGAACGGCCGCGCGTCAGCTGCATTGGCTAGTTAGCCCGCCGCTATTACGCCTTCGCGCTCGAGAACTTGCCGAATTTCTTCGTACGCTGCTTTAATAAAGCTCTTGGGGAATCGGATCTGGACGACGCCCGATATATTAGAGAACTCGCGACAGCCTTGCTCAAGCAAAATGATGGCACGCCTCCAACCGAGCTTTTGCTGGAATAGGCCGATTTCGTGGATAACGTTCTCGCGAGCGTGGATGGTCTCATCGGTATGTTCGTCTTCGGCCGTCATAATCAAGAGCGCGAACGTAGCCTTCTGCAACATCTCTTGTAGCCGCTCCGTGGTTGTGAGACCGGCTGCGGGTTGCCTGTTGAACTCCTCGACATGCAGCTTCAGCCGAGTACCGACGAACTCGGCTACATCCTTCCACTGAGGATCACGACCATGGCCAATGAAAACACACTGGTCCGTAGTTCTGGTCTTGCCGGCTGTGGTTTCGATCCGCTTCAGGTAGCTTGCCGCTCGACCTGCGATCTTGCCTAGCATCGCGAGGTTCTGAAATGGAAGGCGTTGCGCCGCAAGCCATGCAAACACCCGGACGTGGTGTGGCGGAATTAAGCCTTGCTCCGCAGCAGTGGCGTCGCGCGTCCCGAACGACGTGGGAGCGATGCCATCAATGATTTCGGCTTCGTTGAAGCATTTGGTTTTGCTGACTGCGGCGCGAAGTTCTTCGAACGTTGACCTGCGGGTCTGATCAAGCAGGTGTGTCAGGATGTTCAGGAGTTCGTCTCTATTTCGCTCGAACGCTTCTAGTGCCTTGGATGCAGCATCCTCAAGGGCCTTGATGTCCGGATGTCCCGCCACCTGCATGATCGCGCCATAAACGTCGTCGTAGTCTACCTCGGCCCAGTTCCCCGAGACCTCGTACGAGAACACGCCATCGAAGCCCCATTCCTGACTGAAATAGTCACCCGCCACAGGCCGTCGGAAACCGCGGTAGTAGACACGCGATTGGTAGCCAATCCAGGAACCCGATGAGGACTCACCGATGCGGGCGATGGCCTCGTCCAGCGCCTCGATGGCGGCACTAAGTGGTTTCTGTTTCGAGAGCTGTGCAATACGGTCGCACTCTGCAGCGAGTGCTGCGAGTTCAGCAACTGTCGTCATGCGAGCATGTTACCAATCCACTCAGCAGGTTGCTGGCGCCGGCCAAAAGGACGATTCAACGTCATCCGGCATGGTTCGTACTCGGCCACGCTTGAGGATGAGCAGGTCGGGCTAACTACTGCATCCATTTCGGGCGCTCTGTTTCGAGACCCCGGCCTCACAGAGGCAGCGCTGGCTGACCTAGGCTCCAACAAGCTATGTATCCAGCTACACCTCGGGCGCTTTCGCGACATCGAACACAACGCCCACCCTCGACGAGAGCTATCTATCCAGTTACAAGTCAAGCTGCGTGGCGGAAGCCGTCACCCGTTACGCCGCGCAAACAGCCAGGCGCCGCCGCCCACCAACACCAGAATCGCGAGCGCGCCGCCGGGCAGCATCGCCCATGCTCCGAAGATCCGATTCCGTACCGTGACGCGGAACGTCTGCTCGGGGCTCTCGATCGTCAGCAGGCGGCTCTGGGTGCGAACTTTCACGCGCAGCGTGTAATCGCCGGGAACGGCGTCGGGGGCGGCGGTGATGCGCATCCTTGCGGCGAAAGGTTGGCGCGGCCGCACCGTCGCGACGGTCGTCGGCTGGAACTCGACGCTCAGGCCGATCGGCGCCGTCGTATCGAAAATCACTTCTCGAGCCTCGGCGCCGCCGTTGTTCTCGATCGTGATCGGCATCGTCACCGTCTCGCGCGGAGCGACTTCCACCAGCAGATTCGACTCGGTCAGGAAGAGCTTTGGCGCCGCGCGCGGCTGCAGTTGCAATTCCGCGGATCCGACCACCGCCCCATCCTCGGACGTCACGTCGACGCGGAACGGCAGCAGGCGGTCGAGCCACTCCCCGCTCGCCTGTTGCGGCAGGTAGACCTCGAGCACGAGCTTCCGTTGATTCTCGGTCTCGCCGAAGCGCAGACCGGTCATCGCCGCCTTCGACTCGGCATCGAGCCACGCGGCGGTGAAGCCGGAAGGCAGCCCTGCGGCGCGTATGCCGAGGGTGCGCGTGCCGATGTCGAAACGTTCGAGGGTCAATGGATACTCGACGCGCCCGCCGGCGATCGCCTCCTGCGAGTAGTTGCTGCACGACACGCGGATCAGCCCCGAGCCCGACGCGCGTTGGAGCAGGATCGGCACTTCCTCGTGGCGCGTGCCGGAGACGATGAGCACCGTGACTTCGTCCGCCTCGCGCAAGAGCGAGAACTTCACGGTGATCGGGCGGTCGTCATCGTTCACGACCACTTCCTGCTGATACGGCGTTCCGACGATCGCGTCGCCGCCTTTGATGCTGACGAGATAAGACCGCCGCGTTCCGGCCGCATAGCCGCGCGCGAGCGGTTGCAGCGTGAGCGTGACGCGGCTGCGCATCCCCTGTTCGATCGACTTCACGGCCGAGACGATGCGGAACGACGGCAGCTCGTTCGATAACAGCACGCGCGCCTTCTCCACCTCGATGCGGGCGCGCTCGAACTCGGCATCGACGCGATCGACCTCCGACTTCGACGCGAGTCCTTGCGTCGCGAGCGTGTGCTGGCGATCCATCGTGGCCTGCGCCTGGCGCAGATTCAGCTCCGCCCGTCGCAAATCGAGCACCCGATCCGCCTCGGATGTCTGGCCGTGAATCGCCACGGCGAAGCACAGCACGGCGAGCGCTCTAAGCCGCATGCAGCCTTCCCTGTTCGAGCCGCACGACGCGATCGGCCATCGCATCGACGGCGCGCAAATCATGCGACGTGAAGCAGACTGCTTTGCCGGCATTGGCCAGCGAGCGAAGGATCGCGGCGAGTTGCTGCGCGCTGTCGGGATCGAGGCCGGACGTCGGCTCGTCGAGCAGAAAGACCTCCGCCCCTTTCAGCACGCCGATGGCCAGCGAGACGCGTTGGCGCATTCCTTTGCTGAACGTGCCGACGTCGCGCATCGCGTCTTTCTCCGAGATCCCGAACCGCTGCAGAGCGTTCACCGCCTCGGCGCGTTCGCGGCGCCGGCCCATGAGGCGCTCGAAGTACTGAACGTTCTGCACTGCCGAGTAGCGCGGATAGAGCCGCGCGATCTCCGGCACGTACGCGAGCTTCGCCTTGCTCGTCACGGGATGGCGATCGATGCGCATCGACGCGACGCTGACGAAGCCGTCGTCCGGTTCGAGGTGCCCGAGGCAGATGTTGAGGAGGGTGCTCTTGCCGGCGCCGTTGGAGCCCAGGAGCGCGCAGGACGCTCCGAGTGGAACGTCGAGCGAAACGTCGTCGAGCACGGTCTGGCGATCGAATCGCTTCGAGACGTTCGCGATGACCAGTCCGCCCGTAGCTTCGATCATGGCCGCACGTCCGCCCTCGTGAAGAACGCCTGTGCGGCGAAGAACGCCGCGGCGGCCATGCATAGGAGAACTGCGATCGCAACCGCGGAGGGAGCGAGCACGGCGCCTACCGGCACCCAATTCGTCTGGAACTGCACGAGGAACGGGCGCACGTTGTCCACCATCACCATCAGGCTGCCCGCGTCGCCCGCTGGATCGCCCGCGCCATACATCGTGTGCCGGCTCTCGACGAGACGGCGGCCGATCTCGTCGTCGTACAGGCGCGCGTCGCGATAGAACTTTTGGCGCTGCAATCGTCCCGTCCACGACAAGTCCGCGGCGCCTTCATTGAAGAGCGCGGCCGGCGTCAGCAGTGCGAGGCCGTGCAGATATTGATCGCGCAACGACTCTTCGCGGTCCTGCTGATCGAGCGACGCGTCGAGCAACGCGCGGCGTTTCTGATCGAGCGTGCCCGCGGCCTCTTTGACGCGATTGCGCAATTCGGTCTGCGCGTCGCGGTCCGTCGTGCCGCGCTGCAGAAATGCGGCATAGGCATCCTGCTGCGATTGCGCCTGCTCGATTTTCAATCGCGAAATCGCCGCGTCGAGCTCGAGTTGCCGGCGGACGGCCGTCGTGCCCGGAAGCAGCGCGTTGATGCCGACCGCCACGCCCCGAGGAAGGATGATGACGAGGACGACCCAGAT
>JAFAVZ010000665.1 GCA_019242175.1 Acidobacteriota bacterium | reverse complement strand
CCGGTCAGCATCTCGTACAGCACGACGCCGGCGGAGAAGAGATCGGAGCGCGTCGTGACCGGCGCGGAACGCACCTGCTCCGGCGACATGTAGTTCGGCGTCCCGACGAGCAGGTTGATGCCGGTCAGGCTCGACTCCAGCGGCCGCGCGATGCCGAAGTCGGCAATCTTCGCCTGACCTTCCGCAGTCAGGAGGATGTTCGCCGGCTTGATGTCGCGATGGATGATGCCTTTCGCATGCGCGTACGTGAGCCCGCGCAGTAGGTCGCGGCTGATCGACAAAGCCTCGCCGAGCGGCAACGGGCGCATGCGTTTGATGCGGGCCTGGAGCGTCTCGCCGTCGACGTACTCCGTCGCGAGAAACGCCACGCGCTCGCCGTCGTAACCGACGTCGTACAGCGTCACGATGTTCGGATGCTGCAGCGCACCGCAAAGCTCGGCCTCGCGCTGCAGGCGTTTGTAGAAGTCGCGCCGGTCCTCATCGTCTTCGAACGTGTGATCGCTGTCGTGCACGACCTTCAGTGCGACGTAGCGTCCGATGCGCCGATGCCGTGCGAGGTACACCTTTCCGATCGAGCCTTTGCCGAGCAACGACTGCACGTCGTAGTCGCCGCACTGGCGCGGATCGGAAGCGGTGAGCGGAGGCATGGTCGTTCGTCTAGAGGCTGTTGCGGTCCTGGCCTTCCTTCAGCCGTTGCACGAAGAAGCGGGTCACGGTCACGGCGGAGCGGATGCGGTTCGTCGTCTTGCGCCAGCCGTGGCCTTCGTCGGGGAAGAGCAGGAGCTCGACCGGCACGCGGTTCTGCTGCAGCTTGCGCACGACCTGTTCGGCTTCGATGACGGGCACGTTCGTGTCGTTCCTGCCATGCAGCACGAGGAGCGGCGTCTTCACCCGATCGAGCTTGTTCACGGGCGAGATCGAAGCGAGCATCTCCTTCTGCGTCACGGGGTCGCCGTACTCGCTCTTCGAGATCGCCGCCATCCACGGCTCGCTGTGGGAGAAGAAAGTCTCGAAGTTGACCACGCCGAAAAGGTCGGCGCCGGCGGCGAAGAGGTCGGGGAACTCCGTGACGCCGGCCATCACCATGTAGCCGCCGTAGGAGCCGCCCATGATGCCGAGGCGCTTGGCGTCGGCGATGCCTTTCTGTACGAGCGCGTCGACCGAGGCTTTGATGTCTTGCACGGAGCCGACGCGGAGCGCGCCGTTGTCGAGGTTCACGAACTTCTTGCCGAAGCCGGCCGAGCCGCGCACGTTCGGCGCGAACACGGCGATGCCGTTCGCGACCAGCGCCTGGTATTGCGTGTTGAAGAACGGGCGCTCCTGGCTCTCCGGGCCGCCGTGGAAGCTGAAGACGGTCGGGTAGGGCGGCTTCACGTTCTTCGGGCGATAGAGCCAGCCGCTGAGCGCGAGACCGTCCGCGGCTTTGTATTCGACGAGCTCGGGGCGGATGAGCTGCGTGAGGTCGACGCCCGGATGCGCGCTGCGCGTCAACTGCTTCAGCTCATTCGTCGCGACGTCGATGGTCCAGAGATCCTGCGGCGCGTTGGAGCCTACGAGGCCGCAGACGACTTTCTTGCCGTCAGCGGAGATGTCGAATGCGCCCATCACGTCCGCCGGCAGTTTTGGGCCGGGGCGCGATTTGCCCGACTTCACGTCGAAGAACGAGACCTCCGAACGGCCGCCGACGTTCCACACCAGCATCGCCGTCGAGCCGCTCTTGTCCATCCCGAAGAAGCTCAACTCCGCGTCGTTGCGCGACGCGAGCACCTCGAATGGCGATGCCTTGCCGTCGGCGATCGTCACCCGTCCGAAAGCGCTGAGATCGCGGCCGGGATTGCCCGAGACATAGATGACGTCGGGATTCGCGCCCGCGAATGCCGAGGAGTCGAAGGTGGCCGGCGGGTCGTGCTTCGTGAGGTGGACTTCCGGGCCGCCGTCGAGCGAGATGCGATACACGTCGTTGTCGCCGCGCGCGGCGAGGCGATCGAGGAGCGCGTATTTGTCGTCGTTCGAGACCGCGCCCACCGATCCGATGCCCGCCGTGTGCGCGATCATCTTCCGGTTCTTCAGCGTCTCGATGTCGAGGAGCCATTCATCGAGCGCTGCGATGTCGCCGAGGTTGGAGTCGATCAGCAAGGACTTGCCGTCGTTCGTCCACGCGTTGAGGTGATTGTTTTCCTTCCCGCCGGCAGTGAGGCGCTTGAGGCCGGTGCCGTCCGGATGGACGACGTAGATCTGTGTATTGAGGCCGCCGCCCGGCGCGACTTCGATCGCCAGCCAATCGCCTTTCGGCGACCACTGCACGTTCGTGACGGGATCGTCGAGCGCCGTCACCTGGTCCGGCCAGCCGCCGTTCGCGTCGATGGTCCAGACCTGCGGCGAGCCCGTGATGTTGGAAAGAAACGCGATGCGTTTGCCGTCCGGCGCGAACGACGGCGTGGAGGCGGACCCGACCTTCGCCATCATCGTCACGGTGTTCTCCAGATCGTCGGCGAACAGCGGGAAAGCGAAAAGAAGGAGCAGCAGCACGCGTCGCATGCGTCGATTGTACAAATGTAGGGCCGGCTCTCCAGCCGGCCATCGTCGATTCCTGCGGCTGGCTGGAGAGCCGGCCGTACATCTGCTATAACGTCCGGGCCATGACGCGCCAGCCCGAGGTCCGACAGCGTATCCACGCCGGAATGCCGCGCGCGTAACTCATCCCCACGACCGAACATCGACGCGAAGCGGCCCTGAAACGGGTCGCTTTTTTGTTTCCGGAGACATCATGACCGTTGCCGAGACCCCTGCGAAGCCGACCGACTTCATCCGCGAGATCGTCGCCGACGACCTCCGGAACGGCCGCCACACGACCGTCATCACCCGCTTCCCGCCCGAGCCGAACGGCTATCTCCACATCGGCCACGCGAAGTCCATCTGCCTCAACTTTGGCGTCGCCGGCGAGCTCGGGGGGCGCTGCCATCTCCGCTTCGACGACACGAACCCGGTGAAGGAAGACATCGAGTATGCCGAGGCGATCGAGTATGACGTGCGGTGGCTCGGGTTCGATTGGGGCGAGCATCACTACCACGCGTCGGACTACTTCCAGCAGCTCTACGACTGGGCCGAGGATTTGATCCGCGACGGCAAGGCGTACGTCGACAGCTTGTCCGCGGATGAGATGCGCGCGTATCGCGGAACGCTCTCCGAGCCGGGCAAAGACTCGCCGTATCGCAGCCGCTCCGTCGATGAGAATCTCGACCTCTTCCGGCGCATGAAGGCGGGCGAGTTTCCGGACGGCGCGCACGTGTTGCGGGCGAAGATCGACATGGCCTCGCCGAACATCAACCTGCGCGACCCGGCGCTCTATCGCATTCGCCACGAGCCGCATCACCGGACCGGCGACGCGTGGTGCATCTATCCAATGTACGACTACGCGCATCCGCTCTCGGACGCGATCGAGTCCATCACCCACTCGCTCTGCACGCTCGAATACGAGGATCACCGGCCGCTCTACGACTGGCTCATCGAGAACGTGCGCGTGCCGTCGCGCCCGCG
>JAFAVZ010000066.1 GCA_019242175.1 Acidobacteriota bacterium | reverse complement strand
TTCGATGAGGCGCGAGACGCGGTAGGTGAGGGTGCGCGTTTTCCCGCTGCCTGCACCGGCGATGACGAGGAGCGGTCCGTCCGTGGCGTAGACGACTTCGAGCTGCTCGTCGTTGAGCTCCTTATCGTACGGGACGCGGTACTGCTTCTGCGGTTTCTCCGGCTGCTTGAGCGCGTAGCGGCGGATCTTGGTCGTCGTCACGCCAGCCGTCTCCATGCGGCGGGCAGCGCCGGCTCGTCGGCGGCGGTGCCCTCGATCAACGCAAAGTCTTCAAAGTCGAAGCCCGGACCGACGAAGCAGGCGACGAACGCATACTCGCCGGTCGGCTCCGCGGCCTGCCATTGGCCGGCCGGTACTACGAGGAGTGGAGTCGCGCGATCCAACACTTTCGTCGCCACTCCGCCGCTCTCCCAGGTGTGGAGATGCAGCGGCCCGCCTTCGAGCAACGTCCAGATCTCGTCGGACTGGACGCGGTGCCAGCGGCTCTTTTCGCCCTTCTTCAGGAGGAAGTAGATGGCGGTCAATGCGTTACGCGGCGGGCGGCCGTCTGCCGGCTGGACGGTTTGCGTCGAGCGATGGACCTGGACGTACCAGCCGCCCTCGGGATGAGGCCGGAGTTCGTGCTGCGCGATGAGCTCCGCGGGGCGATCGGGCATGGTCGAAGCGTAGCTCAATGCGGCGTGACGACCCAGCCGTCGCCTTTCCGTTCGACGCGGGAGCCGACGGCGGCGCGTTGGTAGACGTCCGCCGGCACCTGCACTTCACCGCTCTCGACGACGAGGATGTAGTCGACGCGCGCGGCGCCGCCCGTTTCGTCGATGACCACGCGCTTGCCGGTCACGACCGTGCCGCCGCGCTCATGTCCCGCCGGCCGCTTGTTCATCCAGTGGATGGCGGTGCCGATGGTCATGAGGACGAGGAGGACCGCGGCGAGGCTGATCGCGCGGTCGAAGCGTTGGGCGAGGCTCACCGGCGGACAATATACTGGTCGATCATGAGCACGCGAGACCCGCACCCGCCCGCCGAACCGCCGCGCAAGGATTGGCAGGAGGAACGCGGCGGCCGCATCGACCCGATCGTGACGCCCGACGGCCCCCTCGACGACGACAACCGCGTCGACGAGGCGATCGCCGAGTCCTTCCCCGCCAGCGACCCGCCGTCTTACAACGGCGGGATCGACTAGTTGCGGCTGAAAGAAAAAACGTGGGGGCCGGCTTGAGCCGGCCCGGACGGGCTGAAGCCCGCCGCTACGTTTCTCCGCTTTTCGCGCCGCGGAGCTTCTGCCTGGCCTCGTGCTTTTTGGCTCCGCTCTATGCAGCCGAAACTACTCCACCAGCTCCGATTCTGTCCCTCCAACGGCAGCATCGATTCGTTGGGGTGAAAGAAAAACACGTAGGGGCCGGCTTCAGCCGGCCCGGACGGGCTGAAGCCCGCCGCTACGTCGCGGCCTCGAGATATTGCTCGTAGGACGATCGGGACCGTGGCGGCGAGACAGGCGCCCAATCTCACTTCATCGACATCTCCGGCACCGACAGCAGGAACCCCGCCGGGTACGTCGTGTACCCGTCGATGTTGCTGCGCATGATCGTCACGTTCTGCTGGTGGTAGAGCGACACGTATGGCAGGTCCTCCTGCAGGATGCGTTGGATCTCCGCGTAGATCTGCTTGCGCTTCTCGCGGTCGAACGTCGCGCGGCCCTGCATGATCAGCTCGTCCACGCGCGGATTCGAGTAGAACCCGCGGTTCTGGCCGGATGGTGCGAAGTTCGAGGAGTGGAAGATGATGTAGTAGAAGTCGGGATCGGCGATGCCGTTCCGGCTCAGCGAATACATCTGGAAGTTGCCTTTGCCGATGTCGTCGAGGAACTTTCCGAGCTCGCTGGAGAGGATCTTCACGTCGATGCCGACCTGCCGCAGCATCTGCTGCATCACCTGCGCGCGCAGGTTCGCCTCCACGTCCGTCGACGTCTTGAACGTCAGCGTGAAGCGCGTCCCCGGGCCATCGCCGTCCGGATCGCGATAGCCGGCCTGGTCGAGCAGCTGCTTCGCCTTTGCCGGATCGTACGGATACGTCGGCAAGCCTTCGGCGCGCGCCCAGTGGCCCTTGCCGAACATCGTGTCCGTCGGCTCCGCGTAGCCGCGCATGACCTCGCGCGTGATCTTCTCCCGATCGATCGCGTGCGCGATCGCCTGGCGCACGAGCAGCTTCGAGAGGATCGGATCGCGCATGTTGAACGCGAGATATTGATAGACCGAGCCGGGCTGCTTCACGACCTTGTAGTCGGACTTTTTCTCGAACTCGTCGATGCTCTCGAACGGGATCGTGTTCACCTCGAAGTTCACCGAGCCGCGGCGCAGCTCGAGCACGGCCGTGGTGGCGTCGGGGATGATGCGGATCACGACGTGCTTGATCTTCGGCGCGCCGCCGTGCCACTGGTCGAACGCCTCGAGCTCGATGCGATCGTCAGCGCGGAAGTCGACGACCTTGTACGGCCCCGCTCCGATCGGCTTCGTCTTGTAGATGTTCGTGTCGGCGCCGGTCGGGAGGATGCCGAGCGTCAGGTTGTCGAAGATTCCGCCGTTCGGCTCCTTCAGCTTGAAGATCACCGTGTGCTCGTCGGGCGTCTCGATGTGATCCACCGAAGCGTACCCGGCCTTCTTCGACGACGTGAACTTCGGATCGAGCATCGACTCGATCGTCCACTTCACGTCCGCGGCCTTCACCGGCTGGCCGTTCTGGAACTTCGCGTTCGGATTGAGATGGAAGATGATCGTCTTGTCGTCCGGCGTCTCCCAGCTCTGGGCCAGGTCGGGCGCGTAGTCGTTCTGCGGCGTCACCTTCACCAGCCCGCTGTAGATGAGGTCGAACACGCGGCCGGACGCGTTGTCGGCGCCGACGCGGGCATCGATGTTCGGAGGGCTGCCCTTGAACTCGATCACGAGCGTCTTGTCGCCCGCGGCTCCCGCGCCGCTCTTCTTCTCTCCGCCGCCGCACGCCAGGAAACAGATCGCGATCGCGATCGACAACATCCGCTTCGTCATACAGCTCTCCTTGCGCTCGCCACGTTACAAGAGAAGTGCCTGTTATGATGCGCCGCGATGCGCCTCAAGCCTCTCATTCTCCTGATTGCATTGACTTTCCCCCTCGTTGCCACCGCCGCCGAAAAGGTCATCGTCCTCGGCTTCGACGGTGTCGACGCGCGGTACACCGAGCAATGGATGAACGAGGGGAAGTTGCCCAACATGGCGCGTCTCCGCGACGCCGGCACCTTCCGTCCGCTCCGCCCGACCGTCCCCGCGCAAACGCCGGTCTCGTGGTCGACGTTCAGCACCGGCATCGATCCCGGCCGCACCGGCATCTTCGACTTCCTCCGCCGCGATCCGAACACGTACCTTCCGGTCTTCGCCGCCTTCGACGAGACCAAAGAACCGCTCTTCCTCGGCGAAAAGAACAAGTACGTCGCCGCGGCCGCGCTTTTCGTGCTCGTCGCGCTCCTCGCGCTGTTCTTCAAACGCACCGGAAAGATCGTCGTCCTGATCGTCGCCCTGCTCCTCGCCGGCGGCGCCTTCTTCGGCGTGCAGAAGTACATCCCGACCACGAGACCGGGCGTGATCAATCGACGGCAAGGCATCCCGTTCTGGGACGTCGCGGCGAACGCGGGCAAGAAAGCGACGGTCGTCCATGTGCCGGTCACGTTTCCGGCCACCGACTTTCACGACGGCCAGCTCCTCTCCGGCCTCGGCGTCCCCGACGCCTCCGGCCGCGTCGGCAAGCCCTTCTACTTCACCTCGGAGCTGGAGCTGCATCGCTCCGGCTCGAACGAGTTCTCCATCGAAGTCGTGCAGCTCGAAGACAACCGCGGCGTGATCAACACGAAGATCCAGGGGCCGCCGAACAAGCTCTTCGGCGACCCGCCGTACATCTCGATCCCCATGACGATCACGGTCGCGAACGACCGCAACTCGATCGCGATCGACGTCAGCGGCCAGAAGATGACGCTGAAGCCGGGCGAGTGGACGAACTGGGTCGACTTCGAGTTCCCGTTCAACCCGATCATCAAACTGCACGGCATCAGCCGCTTCCACCTCATCGAATCGCAGCCCGAGGTGCGGCTTTATCTTTCGCCGATCAACTTCGATCCGCGGCAGCTGCCGCCGGGCTTCCGCATCTCGACGCCGGCGAAGTGGGCGGGCGAAGTCGCGAAGCAGCACGGCCTCTACAAGACGATCGGCTGGCAGATCGATACGTGGGCGATCTCCGAGGGGTTCGCGAACGAGCAGATGTTCTGGGATGACATGAACTGGACGGTGACCCAGAACCGCAAGATGTTCGACGCGTTCCTGGCCGGCGACAAGGACCTGATGGTGCAGTGCTTCGAGTTCCCGGACCGCGTGGGGCACGTGTTTTGGCGGCTCATGGATCCGAAGCATCCGGCGTACGACCCGGCGCTCGCGGCGAAGTGGGGCGATGCGTTGCTCCGCGCGTATCAGCTGATGGACTCGATCGTCGGCGACGCGATGAAGGCGGCGGATGCGCATCATGCGTCGCTGATCGTGCTGTCCGACCACGGCTTCGCCAGCTTCCGGAAGTCGGTGAACTACAACACGTGGCTGGTGATGAACGGCTACCTCACGCTGAAGACGGGCGTCACGGTGAAGGAGCGCAATGTCGAGATGCTGTTCGACCAGGGGCAGTTCTGGGAGAACGTCGACTGGTCGCGCACCCGCGCCTACGCCATGGGCCTCGGCGAGCTTTACATCAACCTCAAGGGACGCGAGGCGCAAGGTGTGGTGAATTCCGGCGCGGAGTACGACGCGCTCAAGGCCGAGCTGAAGTCGCGCATCGTGGAGATGACCGATCCGGAGACCGGCGAGCATCCCGTGCGCCGCGTGCTCGCGCGGGAGGAGGTCTACCGCAAGTTCGACCCGAACATGATCCCCGACCTCTTCATCACGAACAACGACGGCTACCGCGTCTCGTGGCAAACGTCCCTCGGCGGCATCCCGAAGAACCTGATCGAGCCGAACAAACAGGTTTGGAGCGGCGACCACTGCTCCGTCGACCCCGAGATCGTGAAGGGCATCTTCTTCTACAACCGGAAGCTGACGACCGACCGCGCGCCTTACATCGGAGACGTTTACCCGACGGTGCTGGGAGTGCTGGGCGTGAAGCCGCCGTACGAGTTGGACGGGGTGGAGTTGAAATGACCGCGTTCGATCGCGCGCTCGAGGTGATCGAGGCCATGAATCGCGAAGGCGTCGAATACGTGATGTTCGGAGCGATGGCGCTCGCGGCTCACGGCCTGGTTCGTGCGACCGAAGATGCGGACTTTTTCATCGCGCCCGAAGGGGAGAACATCGAGCGTTTGAAGAAGGCCCTGCGCTCGATCTGGGACGACCCTCAGATCGAGGAAATCAGCGCGGACGATCTTCTGGGCGACTATCCGAGCGTGGCCTACTTTCCGCCAGACGAATCCATCAGCATCGATTTTCTGACTCGGCTGGGCGAGGCCTATTCGTACGCGATGCTGCAGTGGGAAGAAGGTTTGCTGGACGGGATTCCCGTCCGTGTCGTCACGCCTCGTACGCTCTATGAAATGAAACGCGACACGGTTCGCTATAAGGACCGCATCGACGCCGATGCGCTGCGCCGGAAGTTCGGCTTCTCGGAGCCCTGATGCCGATCAAGAAATATCGCCGACTGGAAGATGCGCCGGAGCGCTGGCTCGCGCCCTGGGACCACTCCATCGGAGCGCGGATGCGCTTCGTTTGCGAGATGGCCACGCGGCTCGCCGGGCCCCGCGCATTGCCTCGCGGAGTCCGCAAATACCGCTCCTTCGAGGAATTGCTTACGGATCGCGAGAGGTGGGAGGACGAACGCATCGCGCGCATTCGGGCGGAGCGGATGCATAAATTAGGCAGTTCTTAGTTCGTAGTTCTTGGTTCGTAGGGAAGGATGAGGGCGTTCTTTTGACGGGAGGGCATCGGGATGTCATCGCGTGGCGCAAGGCGATGTCGCTCGTTACGGCCGTGTACTCTGCCACGGAGAACTTTCCTCAGCGCGAGGTCTATGGACTCACGCAACAGTTGCGACGCGCGGCCGTCTCGGTGCCAAGCAACATCGCCGAGGGGAAGGCAAGGCTGTCGATGAAGGAGTTCGTCCAGTTCCTGTCAAAAGCCCGAGGCTCCCTCGCCGAACTAGCGACACAACTCGAAATCGCCAAGAACCTCGGATATCTCATGGAAACTACCTACAACTCGCTAGCAGAACAAGCCGCGGAATGCGGCCGGGTGCTGAACGGTCTGATCGACGGAGTGCAGCGCCAAATCAATATCCCTGCTACCTCAGACTAAGAACTACGAACTACCAACGAAGAACTGAAAAAAGAGTGGACTACAAAAAGCTTCTCACGCAGGTCGAGCGCACGCTCTCGCAGATCGAGATGACGGACGCCGCGACCTCCACCTCCATCGAGCAGATCGGGGAGACGATCGCCTCCAACTTCCGCGATGCCCTGGGCATCACGGGCGGGCGCATCTACGAATGCCGGCGGGATGACGAAACGTACGAGCTCGTCGGGCGGTTTGGTGCGCATCGGGAGGACGAGCTCGGCATCATCGTGCCGAAGGACTACAAGCCGGTCGAGCTCGTGCTGGAGAACGGCGTCGTCGTCATGGAGGCGAACGATCCGGGCGTCGATCCGGTCCTGGAGCAGAAGCTCGGGGCGCGGCGGTTCGCGGCCATCGCCGCGGGCGACGAAGACTACATCCTCGGTTTCGACGTCGCGCCGGAGATGAAGCGGGAAGACATCCTCTTCTCTCTCAACCTCATCCGTTACACGATCAATCAGAAACTGCGCGCGCATCGCTTCGAGTCGCTCATCGTCGAGGCGCAGCGCATCCAGCAGTCGATCCTTCCCCAGCGCGTGCCGCAGTACGCCGGCTTCGACATCTGGGGACGGACGGTGCCGGCGGAGATCGTCTCCGGCGACTTCTACGACTTCATCCCGGTCACGGACAACATCCTCGGACTGGCCATCGCCGACGGCTCCGGCCACGGGCTTCCGGCGGCGCTCGTCGTGCGCGACATCTACATGGGTCTGCGCATGGCCACCGATCGCGACTTCAAGATCATCCGGACGGTCGAGAAGCTGAACCACATCATCCATCGCAGCCGGTTGACGACGAAGTTCGTCTCGCTGTTTTACGGCGAGCTGGAAACGGGCGGGATCCTCATCTACTGCAACGCCGGCCACAACTATCCGTTCCTCCTGAAGGGCCAGCACATCGAGTCGCTGAAAAACGGCGGCCCGGTCCTTGGGCCCACACCGGATGCGACTTACAAACGCGGCTTCGTCAAGCTCGAGCCGGGCGATCTGCTCTGCCTCTACTCCGACGGCATCGTCGAGGCGCACGACAAGAAGGATCAGGAGTTTGGCCTCGAACGTCTGCAGCGCCTCGTGAAGCACAACCGCAACCGCTCCGCGCAGGAGATCGGGCTGGAGGTATTGTCGAAGGTCGACAAGTGGAGCCGCGGCGCCGAGGACGACCGCACGATCGTCATCGTGAAGGCGGTAGCGCCTTGACGGGCGACGTTCTCTGGTTCAACGGCCGCTTCACCACCACCGACGAGCGCCTGATCGGCGTCGAGGACCGCGGCTTCCAGTTCGGCGACGCAATCTACGAGGTGTTCAAGTTCCTGCGCCATCGGCCGATCTTCCTTCGGGAGCACTTCCATCGCCTGGAGACGGGTCTGCGAGAGTTGGAGATCCCGAATCCGTGGGATGAGCGGTCATTCGTAGACGTGATGCGCGCGTTGCTCGACAAGACGGAGACCGCCGACGGCATCGTCTACATCCAGGTCACGCGGGGCGAGGCGCGACGCGCGCACTTTTGGCCGGAAGGGATCGAGCCGACGGCGCTGGCGTATTCGCGCGCATTCGTCTTTCCGGATGCGGCGAAGAAAGAGCGCGGGATCAAAATCATCACGACGCCTGACATCCGCTGGCATCACTGCGACGTGAAGTCCGTCAACCTGCTGGCGAACGCGTTCGCGAAGAAGAAGGCGCAACGCGCCGGCGTCGACGAGGCGATTCTGTTGAACGACGGATTGGTGAGGGAAGGGGCGAGCTCCAGCTTCTTCGCCGTGCGCTCGGGGCGGATCATCACCCATCCGCTCGACGAGAACATCCTGCCCGGAGTGGTACGCGACCGCGTGATCGAGCTCGCGTTGCGCGAGGCGAAGATCCGCGTCGACGAGCGGCCGTTGCGCGAGCAGGAGCTGTTCGATCTCGACGAGGCCTTCATCACCAGCACGACCCAGGGCGTCATGCCGGTGACGGAGATCGATGGGCGCATCATCGGCAACAGCCGCTGCGGCGAGATCACGTCCGCGCTGCAGCGACTGTTCGATGCGGACGAGCTGGCGTCCGCAAATTCGTCAGGGCGATGAGAAGGAACGCGCCGCCGGCGATGCTGCTGGCCGCGAGGCCGAGCTCCAGCGCGCGATCCGAGAGCGAGTGGCTGTCCCAAAGCAGCGCAACGGAGTAGACCAGCACCACGAGAGCGCCGAGCGCGTACGCTGCGCCGACAGTACCGAGTACGAGATTGCCCAGGCGGGAGCGAATGCCGAATCGCCGCATCGAAACCTTCCTTCCAGAGTGATGGAAGTGAGGATGCAACGAACGAGCCGAACCATGGCCCTTGTCATCCTGAGCCCCGGAGAGGGCGAAGGATCTCCTGATGCAGGCGAGACGCGCACGTGCCGGGAGATTCTTCGCCCTCTGCGCGGCTCGGAATGACAGTGCGGGCGCGTCTAGTCGCCCGAGACCATCCCGCCGATGATGTTCCCCGCGATCCCGCCCAATCCCTTGGCCTCGCCGCGGTTTCCGCCGATGGCGGCAGCGACGCGGTTCGCGAAACGCGAGAAGGGCAGCGTCTGGAGTACCACGTGGCCGGGGCCGGTCAGCGTCGCGTAGAACAGGCCTTCGCCACCGAACAGCGCATTGCGGAAGCCGCCCACGAACTGGATGTCGTACTGGACGGTGTCCGCCATCGACACGATGCAGCCGGTGTCGACGCGCAGCTGTTCGCCGGGGCGGAGGTCGAAGTCGAGCATGTTGCCGCCGGCGTGCAGGAACACGAGGCCTTCGCCGGTGATCTTCTGCAGGATGAAGCCCTCGCCGCCGAAGAGCCCGGCGCCGAAGCGTTTCGTGAAGGCGATGGAGAGATCGACGTTGCCCACGGCGCAGAGAAACGCATTGCGCTCGGCGAGCACGGTCGTGTTACGGAGCTGGAGGGGGAAGATCTTGCCCGCGATGGGATTCGCCAGGGCCATGTGCGCGCCGGGGCCGGTCGCACGGAAGACGCTCATGAACATCGACTCGCCGGCGAGGAACTTGCGCATCAGTCCCTTCATGAATCCGCCCTGCATGCGAGCCTGCAGGTCGATCGCCTGGGACATGTACAGCATCGCTCCCGCCTCGGCGTAAATCTCTTCGCCCGGCTGGAGGGTCAGCCGGAGCGCCTGCATCACGTCGCCATCGATCTTGTAGTCCATGGCCCGGATTGTATCCGCGGCATGGGGGACAGCGAAGTCAGTGGCGGGTCAGATCAGGCCGCGCCGACTGCCAGCAGGCGCATGCATTCTTCGTTTCCCGTGATCAGCCCGTGCGCCTCGAGGTAGAAGTCGACGTCGCGCGGGGAGAGCGAGTAGATCACGCGGTCGCCGCCGCGACCGGTCGCGCTGAGGAATCCGCGATCGTCGCCGCCGATGTAGAGGACGTCGCCGGTGAACTCACCGGGGAGGGCGGCGAGCAGCTCCAGGTACTGGACCGGAGTGGCGCAGCGGTCGATCACGACGCGCTCGACGTCTTGCTGCATCTCCGCGACGCCTCCGTCCAGCGCATAGCGGAGAACGGTCAGGGCCTCGAGGAAGATGATGCGATTCGCGGCATCGCGCGCTGCGTCCCAGGAGCGTTCGAAAGGTCCGGGGCGGCGGGCGATGAGAGTGATGCGGCGCTGGTCGCGTGTCATGACGTCGTCCTTCCTTTGTCTGCTGTTGCGATTAGAACACGAGCGAAGTGGCGATCGAGATGGCGAGGGCGGGGAGGCT
>JAFAVZ010000042.1 GCA_019242175.1 Acidobacteriota bacterium | reverse complement strand
CAAAGCACGCCGGTGCACGGCTCGCCGCTGATCGCGGCGAGCGCTGCGCAATACTGCCGCACCTGCTCCCGATCCTTCTCCAGCCGCGACTCCTCGGCCGTCCCGCTCTTGTAGTCGATGATGACCTGCGCGCCGTTCTCGCGGATCAGGCGATCGATGCGGCGTTCGACGACGTTCCCGTTCTCCACGAAACGCAACGCGAGCTCGCGGCCGAGCGTTTCGGCGTTCGCGATGCGTTGGAACATCGCGGACTTCGCGACCGTCGCCAGGCGCGCCCGCACGCGCGCCACCGAGTCGGCATCGACGCCCGATTCCTTCGCCAGAACGGACAGCATCCCCTCGACGTCGCCCCTGCCGTTCCAACGTTCGAGCACGCGATGGAGCAGGATGCCGGCCGCGCGATTCCGTCCCCGCGCCCGTTCCCGCGCAATCTCCTCGGCGGACAACGGCTCCGCGATGGGCGAAGGCTCATCGAGCGCGAGCGGCAGGATCTCGCCCTCGCGCAATTGCGCTTCCATGGCGGCGTCGAGCAGGCGTCGACGCGTGCGCGTCACGGAGTCGCGGATCGTCACGGTCTCGAATGCAACAGGGCCGATCTCGGTCTCGCGCACCTCGCGTCCCTCGGCGCGCCAATCGATCGGCAGCACTTCGAGCAGGCACTTCGCGAAGCCCTGTTTTCGCGCCTCCGGTCCGCAAACGAAAACGACCTCGGACTTTGCGCGCGTCACGGCGACGTAGAAGAGGCGCTGCGTTTCCGCCTCCTCCTTCTCCTTGCCGATCTTCTTCGCGACGTCGTCCGCGGTCACCGTCGGCGGCGTGATCATCACCAGCCGCGACGGCTCTTCGAGCGCGTAAACGTCGGGCGACCGCACGGCGAACGAGAGGTCGGGGAGGATGACGGTATCGAACTCGAGCCCCTTCGCCGCATGCACGGTGAGGATGCGCACGGCGTTGCGCGATTCGTCGGTGAGGCTCGGCTCCATCTCGTCCGGCTCGCCGCGCCGCCGTTCGATCTCATCGACGAACTGCCGCACCGAGCCGCCGATTTTCTGGTCGTACTCGAATGCAATCGCACGCACGTGCTCGAGATGTTTCTGCGCGCGCACGCCGTCGGCGGCCGCGCCGTACACCTCTTCGATGTTTGCGGTCGCGACGACGAAATCGATCAGCGACGCGACATCGAGATGCGCCGCCTCGGCGCGATATTTCGCGAGCGTCGCGCGGTACGCCTCCCACGCCTCGCCGCGTTCGACGATCTCGTCGTCGGTGAGCGCGAAGTAGGGCGTGCGGGCGGCGGAGATCTCGGCGCCGCGATCGAACGGGAAGCCGATCGCGCGGAGCACGGCGAGCAGATCGACCGGCGCGCGGCGATCGAGAAACCGGCGCGTCGGCGGCAACACGTACTCGATGCCGTAGCGATCGAGCGCGTCGAGATAGTCGTCGAGGCGCGTCGTGCGCCGGAAGAGAATGGCGAAGCGTTTGAGGTCGTCCGGCGTGTCGCCCCGGTGCGACTCGATCCACTCCGCGACGGCGAGCGCTTCCCCCTTTTCCTCCTCGCACGCGCGCAGCACGGTGATGCGCGCATCGAGCTCGCGCGCGTCCTTCGCCTTGCCGGCGTTGAGCGCGTGATATGGCGGGCGGAAGACATCGCGATCGTGGTCCACGACGGGGAAGAGGCGGAGGAAGATCGCGTTGACGGCGTCGAGCAGTGGGCGGTCGCTGCGGTACTGGTCGCGGATGATGCGATGCTCCGCGCCGCCGTCGGCGATGAGCCGCTGCGACATCTCGAAGTACATCTCCGGATCGGCGCGGCGGAACGCGTAGATCGACTGCTTCGGATCGCCGACGATCACCGTCTTGCCCTGTACGTACGAGCCGCTGCGATCGCGCGCGAGGCGATCGAGGATGCGCGCCTGCGTGCGGTCGGTGTCCTGGAACTCGTCGACGAATAAAAAGTCGTATTGGGCCCGCGCGCGTTCGAGCACCGCGTCGTCATGCAGCACGGCGAGCGTGCGCAGGAGGAGATCGTCGAAGTCGACGACGCCGAGCTTGCGCTTCTCCGTGTCGAGGAACGCGAGGAAGCGGCGGGTGAGTGTGTGCAACGCCGTCGCAGCGCGATGGCCGACGAGGCGATCGAGGATCGAGCTCCCCTTCTTATCGCTCGACCGCAGCACCTTCAGCGCCTCGGCAAACTCGGCGTTCTTGCCGCCGCGCGGCAAGTCCGTTTCGCGGATGTCCTGCGCGAGCGGGCCGAAGAACTCGATCCACGCGTCGAGCGTCGCGTCGCTTTCCGGCGCGGCCGTGTTCTGCAGGTAACGCGAGATGCGCCCCACTTCGCCGCGACGCAGCGTCGCAATCGCCTCGGGGATCCCGCGCAGCAACACGCTCGCGTCGCCCAGCGGGTAGTCGTCGGTGACGAGATCGCGGCGCTCGACGAGCTCGAAGATCGCGTCGCGGATCTGGAACAGATAGCCGAAGTGCGCGACGAGGAACTCCCATTCCTCCTCGACCGCCTTCGACGGATGCACGCGCGTCTCTTCGTCGACCCACGCGTCGTAAAGCTGCGAGTAGAGCAGCGTGCGCTCGAAGCCTTCCACGATCTTGAACTGCGGATCGAGCCCCGCTTCGAGCGGAAACTGGCGCAGCAGCATCTGGCAGAACGAATGGATCGTTTGCGAGCGGAGCGAGTCGATGCGCGCCAGCTGCTTCGCGATCGTCGCCGGATCGGCGCGCATCACGAGCAGCGGATTCGGCGAGCCAATCGGCCAGCTCACTTCGCCGTCGCCGCGCTCCGCCAATTCTTCGAGCGCGTCGTGCACGCGGTCGGCGATCTCGCCGGCGGCTTTCTCCGTGAACGTGACGAGGACGATGCGTTCCGGCGAAAGCTCCGCATCCTCCAACATGATCCGCAGCACCTCGGCCACAATGGCCGTGGTCTTGCCGGTTCCGGCGCCGGCTTCGATCACGAGATTGCGCCGCACGCTGCGACCGGCGCTCGTCGTGAAGCTCATGAGCTGCTGCAGCTCGCTCACGGCGTCGCAACCTCGGCCATGAGCAGCGTCCGCGCTTCGCCCGCGCGCGTCACTTCCTGCTTCTCGTCCGCGTCGTGTTTCGTGCGGCACGAGTGGCTCACCGGGCAGTACTTGCAGGAGTTGAAGTCGTCGTCCTTCTCGTTCGGAAACGCCGGAAAGTATCCGTTGAGGATGGCGGAAAGGAAGATGGCCAGCGTTTCGCCGAGGTCGCCGTGTTTTTCGGCGAGGTCGAAGGCGAAGGTGGCCGGCTTCGCTTCGAGCACGAGCGGCTTGATCGTCCCGCGGATCGCCGCCGGGTCGGCTTCGAAGAATTCGGCGACGGCCATCGCGTACAACGCGAGCTGCAGCCGCACGCCGCGATCGATCTTCTTCGCCAGATCTTTGTGGCGCAACGCCTTGCCCGACTTGTAGTCGACGATGCGGAACGTGTTCTCGCCGACGTCGATGCGATCGATCTGGCCGTCGACGCGGATCGGCACGCCCGCGGCGTTGATGATGAACGGCGCCGCGTGATCGGCCGGCGTGCCGTCGCGGCGCGGCTTGCCGAAGCGGTACTCGAACCAACGCGGCACGAGATCGTTCGCGGTGAGATCGGCGAGATCGCTGGCCACGAAGTCGCGCAGATTGCGCTTCGTCGCGCGCCGCTCGATGCCGCGCACGGTGCGATTGAACGGCGGCGCTTCCTGCTCCAGACGATCGAACTCGCGATCGACCGCTTCCTCGAGCCGCTCCGCAATCGCCTTCGGTAACCGCGGCAGCTCGCTCGTGGCGAGCGCGATGTCCGACTCGTCGAGCGAGCGATACAGCGACTCCAGGATGCGATGGTCGACGCTGCCTTTGTCGCGGTGATTGATCTGCAGCTCGCGCTCCGGATCGTCGAGATCGCGGACGCCGAGGATCCATTTGAGGAGGAACTTCTGGGGGCATTCGCCGAAGTCTTCGAGCCGGCTCGGCGTGACCGTCGCGATGAGCTCCGGCGCGATCTTGCGCACGTAACCGTCGAAGACCGATTTCGTGCCCTGCTTGGCGAGCAGTTGGAGCTTGCGGGAAGGGATGTAAGGGCCGGCTGAAGCCGGCCCGGACCGGCTGAAGCCGGCCCCTACATTCATCACATCCATCCCGCGGAGCAATGTTGATTTGCGCAGCGGTTTGCCGAAGCCGTCGGTCCCGGCGAACGAGAAACGGAGCGACGTCGAGGCGCCGTCGAACAGCAGTTGGAAGAGCAGCGTTTCTTCTTCGCGGCCGTTGCCGATTTCGCGGAGGCCGAGGATGCGGCGTTCGGCATCGGGGAACAGCGGGTCTTCGCTGCGGCGCTGGGGGAAGAGGTCGTCCTGCATCCGCACCGCGAACACGTGCGCGAACGAACGGCCGCGGAAGCGCATGACGTCGCCGAAGAAGATCGTGGGGCGATGCGTTGCGCGCGGCGCGCGCACGACCGCTTTTTCGAGCGCGTCGAGCACCGCGCCGACGTCGAACCGCAACGGGAAACGGGCGAAGAGCGACGCAACCTCATCGATCTTCGCCGCGGCCTGCAAATCTTCCTCGGTCTCGAGGCTGAAGCGGGCGAGGAACTGTGTGAGCAAGTCCGACCACTCGCTGCCGCGGAGCTGCGCGTCGAGGCGGCGCGTGACCTGTTCGATCTCGGTGAGAAGCGTCAGGTAGTCATCGACCGCCGTGTGCGTTTTGCCGCGGAGATGGCGCAGCTCTTCGCTCGTGCCGCCGGCGATGCGCGCCTCGCGCGTTTTCGCGTCGACGAGATCGACGTCGATGCGCATGCGGGAGCGGAACCCGTCGCGCACGAGCTCCAGCACTTCCGCGCGCGGAAACGCGCGTTCGCGCAGGCGGAGGAGCGACGCGATGCCGCGGCCGACGCGTTGCGCCGTCAAGGCGCGCTCGTCTTCGAACGAGACCGCGAAGCCGTTCGCGGCGGCGAAGCGTTGCACGAGGCGCGCGTCATAAGGATCGATGGAACGGGCGACCATCGCGATGTCCTGCGCGCGCACCCCGTTCGCCAGCAGCGCGGCGATCTCGCGGCACGTTGCTTCGAGCTCGGTGTGACGCGTCTCCATCTCGACGACACTCACCCTCGGCTGCTTCACGCGCAGCATCGCCGGCGGCTCCGCGGCGCGGCCGGTCGCGGTGAAGCGCGCGACGAACGGATGCGCGAAACGGTAGGCGTCGCCGGCGCCTACCGGGATGTACACGGCGTCGAGCAGCCCGGCGCGATCGAGTGCGGAGACGAGCGCGAGCTGCACGCCGGTCATGTCGTAGAAGCCGGCGACGACGAAGCGTCCCTTCGCGGCGCCGTTGCCGATCAGCTCCGCGGCGCGACGCAAGATGTCCGAGGGATCGACGGCGCCGATCTGGGCGATGAGCTTCTCGTACTCGCTCCATGCGCGGAGGATCGCCTTCGTGCGCGCGGCATTGCGCAGGCCGCGGGCGCGAGCGACGCGCGTGCGCAGATCGTCGAGCGTGAGGCCGCTGTCCCGGACGTCGCGATACGCGCGTTCGAGCATCGAGCCGATGCCGCGGCTCTCCATCATCGGATCGTCGACGGACCGCGTGGCGACGCGCATCGCCAGCCTGCGCTCGGCATCCGTGGCAACGCGCGGGTAGTCGCCCGCATCGTTCACGATTGTTTTCGCGAGCTCCTCGGGCATCGGCAATTGCAAGCCGGCAACGCCGCGCGGGAGTTGCAGGAGCAGCTCGGCCGCGATGGCGTCGGCGGTGCCGCGCGAGGGGACGATGGCGGTCGTCGGCCAGGCGAAGCCGGAGCGCGGCGCGCTCTCCGCGGCGTGCGCGGCGACGGCGGCGGCGATTTCTCGGTAGGACGCGAACCGGACCAGAGGGGCGAGCATCAGCAGTTATTCGGCATTGTACCGGCTGGACGCGGCATGGAAGCGGCAATGTTCGGGCCCCGTGTCCGAGATAATGCGCGGCAATGGGCAAACTGGAGACGCGCGTCGTCCGAGTCCCGAAGTGGGCCACCTTCATTCTGCTGGTCCTCACCTCGGCGGCGATGGTGGCGCTCGTCTGGCTTCTGTCCGGCCGCGCTTACGTGAAGAACGACCATCCGCTGCTGGAGACCGCGACGCGCATCATGCGCTACCGCCAGCTCACGCCGGATGCGATCCTCGCCGGACTCATGCCCGTCATCGCCAACTTTCTCTTTTTCGTCCCCTGGGGCTTCCTGACGTTCGTTGCCGTCGACCGGCCGGATCGGCCGCGCTCGGCGACTTACGCGATCACCTGTTTCGCGGGAATCGTGTTTGCGATGGGCGTGGCGCTTTGGCAATACTCCTTGCCGACCCGCGTCACGACGTTCGCCGACACGGTGACGAACGGTTTCGGGACGCTGGCCGGCGCGACGCTCGGACATTTGCGCAAGCGAATCCGAGTGCGGTTCAAGACGTGAGGTAGACGGACGTGATCCTGGTCGTGGAAGACGATGCCCCTGTGGCGCAGCTCATCGCGAAGATCCTGCAACGCAACGGGTACGAGAGCGAGACCGTGGCCGACGGACAGTCGGCGCTGGAGCGCGCGCGCGTGTCGCGGCCGGCGATGATCCTGGCCGACCTGTCGATCCAGGGGCTGAGCGGCGTGGCGCTTTGCAGCGCTTTGAAGTCGGCGCCCGAAACGAAAGAGATTCCGTACGTGGTCGTGTCCGGCGACGCGGACATCGCGTCGAAGGCGCAGGAATGTGGCGCCGACGACTTCATGGGCAAACCTTTTGAATTCGACGAGCTCATTCGCCTCGTCAAGAAATATGCAAGAACTGAGAGCTGAGAAGCCCCCCGAATCTCCCGCCGACTCCGATCCCGTGACGCGCCTCATGGAGCGCCTCAAAGAGGAAGGCTTCACGACGGAGCAGTCGATCGACGAATGGAAGGAGTTCGGCGAGATCATCTTCCGCCGCGACGAGAAGATCTCCGTCGCCGCCGGCGAGACGGTGTTCATCTTCACCCGCGTGCCGGAGATGAACGAGAAGATCCTCCGCCAGACGTCCCAGACGGTCGTCAACACCTACAAGGCCAAGAGCTACGCCCAGAAGGCGCTGTCGGTGCTGCAGTCGACGACGGTCTACCACTGCCTGGTGGCCGAGGGCGACCAGCCGCATAACGAGACGCTCGACATCTTCGTGACCCGAAGCGGCGGCGCGACGTTCATTCCGGTCGTCTTCGTCCCCGACATCAACCAGGTGCTTTATCCGAACCTGGAGGAGAAAGTCGGCTCCGTGCGCCCGCGCGTGGAGTACCTCCAGTACCTCCTCGGCGAACGCCGCGAACCGGTGAACATGCACCGCTCGACGGTGCAGGCGTTCTACATCTCGATCGGGGTCGTGGCGGTGCTGATTCTGGCGATCGTAGTCTCGATGGTGACGTAGCCGTTGGTTGTTGGTTGTTGGTTGGTCGTTGTTAGGCGTTTGTCTGTCCGCGTCGGGCTACTAACAACCAACCACCAACAACTAACAGCCGTTGGCTTGCGAGCAACCAGTAACCAGTAACCAGCAACGAGCAACTCCTCATATACTCCCCGCCGCATGGCGTTCCCTCTCCGTCCTCGCGACATCTTCGAGGAGCTGCGCAAGGACGTCGTCGGGCAGGATGACGCGATCCGGGAGATCGCGGTCGCGATGGTCAAGCACCTCGTCGGCCATCCCGCGCCGAACATGCTCCTCATCGGCAACAGCGGCTCGGGCAAGACCACGCTCATGCGCGCGGTCGAGCGCTTCCTCGCCTCGCGCCCGGGCCTGAGCGACTACGCGAACATCGTCCGCATCAACGCGAACGTCCTCGCCGAAGAGCGGCAGGGCTATCAGAAAGCCGTCCTCGGCCGTCTCTTCTCGAATGCGCGCCGCATGTTCGGCGCCGATGCGCCGCTCCGCCGCGTGCTCCGCTCCGTCGAGCACGGCATCGTCTTCATCGACGAGGTAGACAAGATCCGCGCGCACGTCAGCAACGCGCCGAACGTCCGGGGCATCGTCGCGCAGGAAGCGCTGCTGACGCTGATGGAGAACGAGAACGTCGAGTTCGAAGCCGATGGCCAGACGTACGCCGTGAATTCGTCGAGCATCCTCTTCATCGCCGGCGGCGCATTCGAAGAGCTCTACGAAGCGGTGCTGCGCCGGGCGACGATCGGTCACGACGTCACGCCGATGAAGCCCATGGTCGTGGTCTCCGCCTCGGGCGAAGTGCGGGAGGAACTGCCGTTCCACCTCCGCGACTATCTGAAGTACGAAGATCTCTTCCGCTACGGGATGACGCCGCAGTTCCTCTCGCGTTTCGAGTCGATCGTGGTGCTCAACGACCTCGGCGAGGAAGAACTCGCGCGCATCTTCGTCGAGCCGGACGGCGCCATCTTCCGCACGTCGCGCGAGTATTTCGCGACGTACGGCATCGAGCTGAACATCACGCGCGGCGCGCTCATCGCCATCGCCTGGGACGCCGCAAGACAAAAGCGCCTCGGCGCACGCGCTCTGCGCGAGACGTACCGCCGCGTGGTCCGCGGCATGGAATTCGAGCCCGCCGACGGCGGGACGATCACGATTGACGAGGAGATGGTTCGGCGCGCCATCGCGCGGCGCGACCAGGGACATGGCTGAGAGATCATTCTTCGACAAACTGAAGCGCGGCCTTTTCATGACTCACACGGAGATCATCGAGAAGGTCAAAGAGTCGATGACTCCCGATCTGCCGATCGGCAAGGCCGCCATCGACGGCCTGGAGGAAGGGCTCCTCGGCGCGGACATCGGAGCGGAATTGACGATGTCGCTCGTCGACCGCATCGAGTCGCGCGTGCGCGACGAGAAGATCACGAAGATGGACCGTCTGACGGAAGTGCTGCGCGAGGAGACGCGCGCGCTGATCCCGCGGCGGGAACAACAGACGATCGACGTCTCGAAGGCGAAGCCGTTCGTGATCCTCGTGGTCGGCGTGAACGGAACGGGCAAGACGACGACGATCGCGAAGCTCGCGACGCGTTGGAAAAACGAAGGCCGCAACGTGATCCTCGGCGCCGCCGACACGTTCCGCGCCGCGGCGATCGAGCAGCTGCAGATGTGGGCCGACCGCATCGGCGTGCCGGTGATCAAGCACAAGGCCGGCTCCGACCCGGGCGCCGTCGCGCACGACGCGGTGTCGGCGGCGAAGGCCCGCAACGCCGAGATCGTGATCATCGACACCGCCGGCCGCCTGCACAACAAGGCGCACCTGATGCTGGAGCTGACGAAGGTGCGCCGCGTGATCGAGAAGGAGCTGCCCGGCGCGCCGCACGAGACGCTGCTCGTACTCGACGGAACGACGGGCCAGAACGGCCTCAGTCAGGCCGCGGCTTTCCTCGAGGCGGCGAAGGTGACCGGCATCGTGGTGACGAAGCTCGACGGGACGGCGAAAGGCGGCGTGATCCTCTCAATCATGCGCCAGTTCTCGATCCCGGTGAAGTTCGTCGGTGTGGGGGAGGGGGCGGACGACCTGATCCCGTTCGATCCCGCCGCGTACGTGGATACGTTGTTCGAATAGGTGCGCGGGCGTCCCGCCCGCCGGCCTGCGGCACGTCTCGTGCCGCGGCTTGGACCCTCGCTACAGTCGTTTTCCGCCGGACGCGGACGTCCGGCGGCCGCGGGCGAGACGCCCGCTCACCGCTCGACGGAGCGACGGGCCAGAACGGTCTCAGTCAGGCCGCGGCTTTCCTCGAGGCGGTGAAGGTGACCGGCATCGTGGTGACGACAATCTGATCCCGTTCGATCCGGCGGCGTACGTGGATACGCTGTTCGAGTAGGTGCGCGGGCGTCTCGCCCGCCGGCCTGCGGCACGTCTCGTGCCGCGGCTTCGACCCTCGCTACAGTCGTTTTCCGCCGGACGCGGACGTCCGGCGGCCGCGGGCGAGACGCCCGCTCACCACTCGACGGAGCGACGGGCCAGAACGGTCTCAGTCAGGCCGCGGCTTTCCTCGCGGCGGCGAAGGCGACCGGCATCGTGGTGACGACGAAAGGCGGTGTGATCCTCTCGATCATGCGCCAGTTCTCGATCCCGCTGAAATTCGTCGGGGTCGGGGAGGGAGCAGACGACTTGATCCCGGTCGATCCGGCGGCGTACGTGGATACGCTGTTCGAGTAGGTGCGCGGGCGTCCCGCCCGCCGGCCTGCGGCACGTCTCGTGCCGCGGCTTCGACCCTCGCTACAGTCGTTTCCGCCGGACGCGGACGTCCGGCGGCCGCGGGCGAGACGCCCGCTCACCACTCGACGGAGCGACGGGCCAGA
>JAFAVZ010000062.1 GCA_019242175.1 Acidobacteriota bacterium | reverse complement strand
ATAGAAGCCGGTCCAGAAGAAGTGGGGGAAACGGTGAGAGAGGATCGAGTTGATCGTCGCCATCAGGGCGATGTCGTCGAGGGTCGAGCCTCCTTCATCACTCCAGATGGCGACGATCGCCTGCAAGCATTCGTCGTATGCGGTCTGCTTCAGCGCTTGCGATTCGTGCGCGCCGGCTGCGGCGCGAGCTTCCGGCCGCGGCTCGTCGCGATCAGCAGGAGCGCTGCTACTGCTGCGGTCAACATTCCGATCATGCCGCCCTCCTGGCGTCTCGTTCTGCATCGCAGGTGCCACTCCTTCACCAGCCCAACGCGCGCCGATAAACGGCCTCGTACTCGCGCGCGGAGCGATGCCACGAGAAGTCTTCGCGCATGCCGGTGAACTGCAAAGTGTTCCAAAGACCGGGGTCTTTGTAGTTGAGCATGCTGAGCCACGTCGCGGTGTAGAGCTCCGAAGGTGACTGGCCGAAGAAGCCGAAGCCGTTCGCCTGCGGGAGGTTGGTGCCATCGAAAGGTGTCACGGTGTCCGCCAGACCGCCCGTCATGCGAACGACGGGGATCGTGCCGTAGCGCAGCGCGTACATCTGGTTGAGTCCGCAAGGCTCGTAGATCGACGGCATCAGCAACATGTCCGAGCCGGCGTAGATGCGATGCGCGAGCGAGTTGTCGAACGTGAGCCACGCCTTCGCCGCGTCCGGACGTTGCGCAGCGATCTGCGCGAACGCCTCTTCGAAGCGCGGATCGCCGCTGCCGAGCACGACGAATTGCGCGCCGGCGTCAATGAGCCGATGCATGACCGGAATCAGCAGCTGGAAGCCCTTCTGATCGACGAGGCGGGACACGACGCCGATCAGCGGCGCGGTCGGCCGATGCTCCAGCCCCGCCTCCTTCGCCAGCATCCGTTTGCTGATCGCTTTGCCGTGCAGATGGCCCGCCTCGAAGTTCGCCTCCAGCAGCGAATCCGTCGCCGGATTCCACTCCTCGGTATCGATGCCGTTCAAGATGCCGGTCACCTTCCACCACACCTCGCGCAGCACGCCGTCGAGGCCTGCGCCGTGCTCGGGCGTCCGGATCTCGTGCGCGTAATTCGGCGAGACGGTCGTGACCTGATCGGCCATCATGATCCCGCCCTTCATCAGGTTCACGTCGCGGAAGTGCTCGATCGCGTCGGGCGCCCAATAACGGCTGTGCAGACCGAGGTGGCGGAGCTGGTCGGAGCCGGCGACGCCCTGGTAGTTGAGGTTGTGGATCGTGAAGACGGATCGCGTATTGCGGAACACCTCGCTGCCGCGCAAGCCGGAATGGAGATAGACCGGGAGCAGCGCCGTGTGCCAGTCGTGCGCGTGGAGAATGTCCGGCGCGAACTGGAAACGCTCGCAGGCGTTGATCACTGCACGGCAGAAGATCGTGTAGCGCTCCAGGTAATCGTCGGAGCCGTCCGGCCGCGGCGAATAGATGTGAGGCCGTTCGAAGAGGAACTGGTTCTCGGTGAGGACGAGCGGGATATCCGTGCCCGGAAGGCTCGTGCGGAAGAAGCGGATGTCCGTCGTCCAGTCCGCCCAGGAGAGCATGAAGCGCTCGCCGAGCGGCTCCGGCTCGACGTTGTTCTTGGCGAACCACTCGCGCGCCTGGCGGTACATCGGCATGAAGATCACGACTTCATGCCCGAGCTCGCGCAGCGCCTTCGGCAAGGAGCCGCAGACGTCGCCGAGGCCGCCTGTTTTGGCGATGGGAGAGACTTCCGCTGTCGCGAATACGATGCGCATCTTCAGGACACCGAGATCGAAGCGTATCCCACGACGCGGCGGTAGTCGCCGTTGATCTCGCCCGACGTCGCGTGCTTCAAGAGCCGGGCCTGCGTCGCGCCGAGCTCCTTTGCCGCGATCAGCATCGTCGTGGTCGGGAGGAAGCCGCACATCGAGATGTCGAACTCGTCGACCACGCGCCAGAGCTCGCGCGGATCGAGCCGCAACACTTCATCGATGGCCAGCCCGTCCTTGCGCAGCGTCGTCTCCTGGTCCTCGTAATGATTGAGATCGGAGCTGGCGAGAATCCCGATGCCTTCCTCGCCGCGCACGACATCGGCGATCGCGTGGCCGATCTCTTCGCAGTAGTCGTAGCGGTGCGCGCCGAGGCAGATGGGGACGAAGGTAAAGCCGTCGTCGAGAAGCTGCAGAAACGGGAGCTGCACTTCGAGCGAGTGCTCGCGAGCGTGCGCGCGATCGTCTTCCTGCAAAAGCGGCGTGCACTGCATCAGTGCGTCGGCGAGCGCGGCGTCGATCGGCGCGTCGCCGAACGGCGTGCGCCACGCGCCTTCACGGTTGATTGCCGCGAAGTGGCCGAAGCCGGTGTGGTTTGGACAGAGGATGATGAGCCGCTTGGGCAGCGCAGCCTGCGCGTAGAACGCCGCCGCGACATGGCCGCTGTACATCAGGCCCGCATGGGGAACGACGGCGCCGATGAAGGATGCTTTCGCCGGCGCCGGCGGATTCGCATCGATGCATTGCTCCACCTGCGCCCGCAGCCGCGCCGGCGTTTCCTCGTAGAAAGCTCCGGCGACGGCGGGCGGGCGAAGATGCATGAATCAATCCCGCGGGAAGCTCGGTGAGTAGAGCACCGCGTTCAAAAACAACGGCAGCGTGCCGCGCCAGAACAGGCGGAAATTCGGATCGTCGGCGAACGTGATCACCGTGCCGCGGCCGTAAGGCTCGCTCACGACGAACGCGCTTCCCTTCAGGCGATCGATCGACTCCGGCCAGGCGACGCCGGAGACGAGCGGGCTCTCTTTTGCGATCGTCAGGATGTTGTCGACGCGATGCGTCGCCGGCAGATACGCCGCGCTCCCTTCGATCAGCACCGTCGGCGGCCGGGGCACGCCGAACGTGAGGTACGAGCGCTCGTTGAACGTCGTGCGGAACGCGGAGCCGGGGATGCGGTAGTCGTTGTAGCGCTCGTCGCCGGTCGGCTTCGCGTCCTCCGACTTCTTCGGCGGAGCCCACGGCTGGATCTTCGAGATCTCGACGTCTTTGTCGCGGAGGAACGAGCTCGCGCCTTTCACGGCGACGAGCGTACCGCCGCCGCGGATCCAGCCCTGCAGCTTCTCCAGGCCGCGTTTGCCGAGGGCGTCTTCGTAGCCGCCGCCGTCGGGGAAGACGAGGACGCTGTACTTGTCGAGGTCGAGATTGCGCAGCGAGTCGAGGGTCAGCGTCGTGTGCGGAATCGGCGTGTCGATGTCGAGCGTGTGCCAGAGCATGCCGTAAGACGTCGCGGCGACGCCCGGCCCGCCGACGAGGCCGATGCGCGGGTCTTTCACGTAGTGGATCTTTTCCGAGCCGAATGCGGTGCCGCCCATCCAGCCGCTGTCGAGCGGAAAGAGCGAGACGTCCGCCGAGCGAGACGCGCGTTCGAGCGTCGCATCGACGTCGGCCTTGTTCGAGCCTTTGAGCACGATCATCGTGCCACGCGCGAACGTCTTGTCCGCGACCGTGACGTCGCCGTCGCTCACGCTGAAGTTCACGCCGTTGCGCAGCAGCTCGCCGGCGAAGCGGTAGAAGTTCGGCTCGTTCGCATCGACGAGGTAGCCGTACTGCGCCGCGCGGAACGCGGTGCGCATCGCCTTCTCGTAAGGCTTCGTCTGCGCGGTGACCGGCGTCGTGGCGTAGAACGTCTCGACGTTCATCGCCAACGGCAGCGACCACGTGGTGAGGTCGTAGAACTCGTCCGGCTCGTCGGCCATCGCCTTCTCGCGCTGTGTCTCGAGGAAGCCTTTCGGGAACGTCGGGTTCTTCTCCAGCAGCGTGTTGACGAGGCGGCCGAGCGGTTGGCGCGTGGTGATCACCGCCGTCCCGACGGGGAACGTCCGGTTCTCCTGCGCCTCGGCCTCCACGCGTTGCGCGCGCGTCGCGAGCGGCGCGGTGAGCGTCGCGACCTGCACGCCGCCCCGCCGGAGCATCTCGACCATCTCTTCGAAATTCGGCGACGTCGGCAGAACGAAATACGTGATCGGAGCCGCGGCGAGCTGCGCGCGCACGGAGTCGTACTGATAGCGCAGCAGCTCTTCGCGATTCGCCGCCGCGGTGCGCAGCGTCGCCATGCCGGTCGTGTAGTGCTGCTCGATGCGATGTGCGAGCGTGAGCGTCTGTCCGTCTTCGCGGCGATACGCCGTGCCGCCCCGGCCGCCGCCCGCGACTTCGTACGTCATGCCGATCGCGCCGTGCAGCGCGGGC
>JAFAVZ010000554.1 GCA_019242175.1 Acidobacteriota bacterium | reverse complement strand
CGAGGTGAGCGGGCGTCTCGCCCGCAGCCGCCGGGCGTCTCGCCCGGCGGTACCGTGCACGAGGAACGGTACCGTGCACGAGGAACGGCACCGTGCACGAAGGCGACCGGGCGAGACGCCCGGCCGCGCGCGGGCGGGACGCCCGCTCACCACCGAATACCGCATCGCCAGCGTTGCGAGACCGAGGAACGAGAAGGAACCGCCGACGTGACGAGGTGAGCGGGCGTCTCGCCCGCAGCCGCCGGGCGTCTCGCCCGGCGGTACCGTGCACGAGGAACGGCACCGTGCACGAAGGCGACCGGACGAGACGCCCGGCCGCGCGCGGGCGGGACGCCCGCTCACCGAAATACCGCATCGCCAGCGTTGCGAGATCGAGGAACGAGAAGGAACCGCCGACGTGACGAGAGGTGAGCGGGCGTCTCGCCCGCAGCCGCCGGGCGTCTCGCCCGGCGGTACCGTGCACGACGTGACGAGGTGAGCGGGCGTCTCGCCCGCAGCCGCCGGGCGTCTCGCCCGGCGGTACCGTGCACGAGGAACGGTACCGTGCACGAGGAACGGCACCGTGCACGAAGGCGACCGGGCGAGACGCCCGGCCGCACGCGGGCGGGACGCCCGCTCACCACCGAAATACCGCATCGCCAGCGTAGCGAGACCGAGGAACGAGAAGGAACCGCCGACGTGACGAGGTGAGCGGGCGTCTCGCCCGGCGGTACCGTACACGAGGAAGGCGACCCGCCTATGCCGTGCACAAAGAAGGCGACCGGGCTATGCCGTGCACAAAGAAGGCGACCCGGCTATGCCGTGCACGAAGAAGGCGACCCGGCGGCACCGTGCACGAGGAACGGCACCGTGCACGAAGGCGACCGGGCGAGACGCCCGGCCGCGCGCGGGCGGGACGCCCGCTCACCGTCCGAGGTAGCGCATCGCCAGCGTTGCGAGGCCGAGGAAGGAGAAGAAGCCTCCCACGTCCGTGAAGGTCGTGACGAAGATCGAAGAGGCGATCGCCGGGTCGAAGCCGAGCCGCTCCAGCGCGAGCGGCACGAGGCCGCCGGCGACGCCGGAGATCACGAGGTTGAAGATCATCGCCAGGAAGAGCACGAGGCCGAGGGCCCAGTCGCCGGTCCAGAGGCCGACGATCAGCAGCGTGAGCACGCCGTTCGCGGCGCCGTTGCCGAAGCCGACGAGCACTTCCTTCCAGATCGGGCGGAAGCCGCTGGTCCAGTCGATTTCGCCGAGGGCGAGGCCACGGACGAAGACGGTGAGGGTTTGGGTACCGGCGTTGCCGCCCATCCCCGCCACGATCGGCATGAACACGGCGAGCGTCGCCCACTTCTCGATCGTCCCCTGAAACAGCCGCACGACGGACGACGCGAGGAACGCCGTGGCGAGGTTGATCGCCAGCCACGGCAGGCGCGACCGGAACGACTCCCACGCGGGCGTCGAGACGCGCTCGGAGATGTCGACGCCGGCGAGGTGGAGGAGGTCGGCTTCGGCCTGTTCCTGGATCACATCGAGCACGTCGTCGACGGTGACGACGCCGACCAGGCGGTTCTGGTGGTCGACGACCGGGATGGAGAGCAGGTCGTACTTCGAGACGAACTGGGCGACGTCCTGCGGCGCGGAGTCGACCTGGCAACGCACCACGCTCTGCACCATCGTCGAACGCAGCTGCGCGTCGGGCGGCGCGAGGATCAGGCTGCGCAGCGAGAGGACGCCGACGAGGTGGCCTTCGCCGTCGACGCAGTACACATAGAAGAACGATTCCTTGCGCGGATATTGGCGAATGGCTTCGATCGCCTGGCCGACCGTGAGCTCGCTGTCGAGCGCGAGGAAGTCGGTGTTCATCAACGAGCCGGCCGTCTCTTCTTCGCCTTCGAGAAGAGACTCGAGCTTCGCGCCCTGGGTGGCGCCGAGGATTTCGAGGATGCGCTGGCGGCGATCGTCTTCGAGAGTGTCGAGGAGATCGGCGGCGTCGTCAGGCGCGGACGAGCTGCAGATCGACGCGATCGTGGAGTCGTCGAGCGGATCGAGGATCTCGTGGAGGTCGGCGTCGTCGAGCTCCAGCAACGCGCGCGCGGCTTTGCCCGCTTCGATGAGCAGGGAAAGAACGCGGTTGCGGTCGTCTTCGAGGAGGAGCGGCAGGACGGGCGAAAGGTCGGCGGGCAGCGTGCGATCGACGATCTTCCGCAGCTGCGCGTACGCGCCGTGGCGCAGAAGCTTCGTCAGCATCTGCTGGTACGAACGCGCCGTCGGAGGCACGCTCGGCGTGGACTGCGCGGGCCGCTGCATCGCTCCGGCATCCTAAACGACGATCGCGCTTTGCGCACTCGTACAATTCGCCCACATGTCGCAAGCCGCGCGCTATGTGGAGGAGATGTCAACGCCGAATGGCGAAGATTGCGTGCGGCACGCGGAACGAATCGCGTCGCTTCTGATCGCGGATGGCTTGCAGCCATGGATCGGACGACTGCGCGACGTCCATCTGCATGAAGACACGACGTTCCACGCGCCGCTGATCCCGCGACGCTTTCCGCATCTCACCTGGAACACGCATTACGTCGCCTGCGCCGGCTCTACCGTTTACGACCCGCTGGCCGGCGCACCGTTGCCCTTGGCGGAGTACGCGCAGACGGTTTTCGGGCGGGAGATCGTGGTCGAGCGGTGGCTCGATGAGGAGGCGACGGCGGAGGGCAACATCCGGCGTAGAATCGCGCCATCATGACGACCACAGTCCAGCCCGAGACGCAGCCCGCACGGCCGTCCGAGACGCCCGCCGCCCGCCAGTTCGTGAACTTCATGTTCTTCCGCGTCGACCGCGCGTTTCGCCGCGAGCCGGAAGATGTCAAAGCCGCCGCGAAACGCGAGCTGGCGGAGATCATCCGCAAGCACACCGGGCCGATGATGGTCCTTCCCTACTCGACGGTCGGCCTCAAGACCGGCGTCGACTTCATGCTCTGGCGCATCGGCTACGACCTCGAGCCGTTCCAGCAGATGATGGCGGACATCAACCGCTCTTCGATCGGCGGCTGGATCGACATCCCGTTCTCCTATTTGGCGATGACGAAGCACTCCCAGTACGTCGACGAGCACGTGCACGAGGGACAGGAAGGGCGGCGCCTGAAGATCGTGCCGGGCCGCAAGCCGTTCCTGTTCGTGTATCCGTTCGTGAAGACGCGCGACTGGTATCTGCTGCCGCAGGCCGAACGGCAGCGGATCATGAACGAGCACATCGCGATCGGCCACAAGTACCCGCGGGTGAAGATCAACACGACGTACTCGTTCGGGCTCGACGATCAGGATTTCGTTGTCGCGTTCGAAGCCGACTCGCCGGCCGAGTTCCTCGACCTCGTGCAGGAGCTGCGCGAGACGGAGTCGTCGAAGTTCACCGTGCGCGACACGCCGATGTACACGTGCCGCCGGGCGACGATGGAGGAGATCCTGGAGCAGCTCTAGGCCGGCGCGGCCGGCGTTGGTCGGCCAAGCCTTCACGAGGCTCGGCGCTCAAACAGCGCCGCGTTCGACCGGCAGCTTTGCGCTCATCCAGCCGCTGATCCCCGCGGCCATCACGCGAACGTTCTGGTAGCCCAACAGCTGCGCCTTGCGCGCGGCGTTGGGCGCCTTCCGGCACATGGAGTTGGAGCAGTAGAAGACGAGCGCCGCGGCTTTGTCCGCGGGCAGATCGCTTTCGCGGAGATTGCCGGAGTCGCGATTGATGGCGCCCGGAACGTGCCCCGAGGCCCAGACCTGCGGCGCGTTCACGTCGACGACGACCGTGCGGCCATCGCCCAGCTCGCCCTCCAGCTGCGCCGGCGAGACCGTCTTCAGGCCCATGAGGAACGCGAACATTCTCGATCCTCCCTGCGGAACGCGCCAACCGCGGCAGATGCGCCGAGGATCGGCATGATGATGGGAACTGCGCCGAGATCCGCGGCAGCGACGATGACGCCGCCGAGGATGACGGCCGCGGCGAGGATGAAGTCCGGCGCCTGCACCCGCCCGCCCCTGCGCAACGCGCTGACGCCGACGATCGTCGCCGCCAACGCGACCGGCCCGACCATCGCCCACGCCCACGACCTCGCGCTCGGCAACGACAACGCGGTGGCCCCCATGATCCCGGCCGCCAACAGCAACTCCGGCAACAACGGACGCTTTCGCACTCGGTGTCTCCTCCCCAAGCTTGTACGGGAGAGCGGTGGGAGGGTTGCGACGCGATCCGTTACTTTCGTATTTCGCGAAGAACGAACCCGGAGCGTCTGCGTTGGAGCACGGCGCCAACGAACGTGGTCTTCGCGAGAAACTCCTCGACGCGGAACGTCTCGCCG